>JBBRMC010000283.1:0-5330 GCA_038231055.1 Leptolyngbyales cyanobacterium | reverse complement strand
CCAGCAGGGACAACCGTTAACACTGACCTTCAGCAAGACATCTCAACGGGCAAAAATCGCGATCAAGAGCAGTTTGCGCTCAAAGTCAAAAATGGCTCATTGAAAAATGCGACGATTCAGGGGCATTTAGAAGATGTCGTGAAGGCACAGAAAGGCAAGAAAGCGAGTTTGCATCTCGTGTTGGATAGCGTTGTGCTGAAAGATGGAAGTCAATATCCGATCGATGCCACGCTAGTCAATACTCAAGTTGAAAGCAAAACGAAAGGCAAGTTTTTGCAAAACGCGGGCATCGTTTTGGGTGGAGTTGTCGCGGGTAAGTTTTTAGGAGATAGAACCAAATTTAAGCACGGCGGATTGGCAGGTGGCGCGGCAGCAACCGCGTTTGTGTTGTCGAGTCCGGGAGGTGAAGTTGTTCTCAAAAAGGGAACCGATGTGAATTTGAAGCTGAAGACTCCTCTAGAGATTACTCCTTAGGATTGCAGGCTCGCGATCGGGAATAACGAGATTGAGGGGCGATCGCATCAAACCTCCTTTTTGAAAAGAAGTTGTGTTATCAAAATAGTCATGTGTTACGAGAGGATCTCGGATGAGATGGCTAATTGAGATTATTGACATCGGTACAGATAAGCGTTTCTTAGCCGATTTACTTGAAAAGCTAGGTATCACACTATATCGGGAAGAAAACAAAATCTACCTGATCAGCAACCAATTTGAATCGCTATCAACAGGCGATGAGGTGTGGAAACTAGCTGAACGAATGCGCGACGTTGTACTTGAGGTGAGTAATTCTTTCTCAGGTGCAAGCATAGGTTTCAAGTTAGATAGCTTGTACGAGCAAAAGGACAACGCTTCTCGAAGTAGATATGTGTTTCTCCAGGGAACAATAACCGTCTCGTCACTTTTAACAGGGGATGTAGTTCCAATAGTAACTTCTAGAGGAGAGATTTCAGAAGAAGAAAGGGCTAGGTTAGAAACGGAGCGGTTAGAGCGCGAGTACCAAGAGAAGTTGAATTTAGTCTCATACCGCGTATTAACGGCTTTTTGGGATAAAAAAGGGCGTGCTTTGAAAGTTCACCGTTTCTTGCAACAGGAGCTAACTCCAGCACGGATGTATCATATTTATGAATTAATCAGGGCTGATCTTGGAGGGAAGTCAAAGTTAAGCAAATTGTCTTCCGTGGATGAGGATGATTGGGATAGGTTCACCCATTCAGCTAACCACCCAGAAGTGTTTGGGGACGACTCGAGACACATGGTTTTAAAGGCGGAACCACCTTCAAAACCAATGTCTTTAAGTGAAGCTCAAGCTTTCATTGCAAGAGCTGCTGATTTATGGTTTCAGCAAAAATATCTCGAATACAAGAATGCACAACAGCCCTAATGCATCGCAATAGTTGAGAGCTTATCTTCGGAATGTTTTAGGTTCTCTACGGCGGGTGATGAACAACATTAACTCAAGCCAAAGTTAAGTTTCAAATGCGATCATCCAGAATCTAGACCCTTTAAGATCGATAGAATGTTTCATTCCTGTGGAATCATGCCTCCCTAAACTGCACGATAGAATAAATCCGAAGCCTTGCCTGTTGAATAGGAGCCTTAGCAATGACAGACGCGAAAAATGTATTAGGGAAAACGTTAGAGACTTGCAGCACGTCTCCGATGACCGGATTTTTTCGCAATGGGTGTTGTGAAACAGGGTCGCAGGATGTTGGAACTCATGTGGTTTGTGCCCAAGTGACCGAAGAGTTTCTCACCTACACCCAGCAACAGGGCAACGATTTGAGTACGCCGATGCCAATGTTTGATTTCCCTGGGTTAAAGCCCGGCGATCGCTGGTGCCTCTGCGTGTCTCGTTGGAAAGAAGCCCTCGACTCTGGAGTTGCGCCTCCGATCGTGCTGGCTGCTACCCATGAGGCAGCTCTCAAAGTCGTTGCGTTAGAAGTGCTGCAAGAACACGCGATCGAGCTTTAGTTCAACCGTCTAGATTCCGAGATCCCGGATTGCAGTCGCCAAAGTGCTGCATAAAGTCCGTCTTGCTCTAGCAGGGTCTCATGAGTGCCTTGCTCAGCCATACGCCCGTGATCCATCACATAAATGCGATGGGCGTGACGGATCGTAGATAAGCGATGGGCGATCGCGATCGTGGTGCGATTTTGAGTGATGTATTCCAGCGATCGCTGAATCGCGGCTTCGGTTTCGTTATCCACCGCAGAGGTGGCTTCATCCAAAATCAGGATGGGGGGATCTTTGAGCAGGGCACGGGCGATCGCGAGTCGTTGGCGCTGTCCACCTGAGAGTTTTTGACCTCGTTCTCCAATAATCGTGTCGTATCCGTTGGGCAGTGCGCGAATGAATTCGTCTGCCTCTGCGAGTTTTGCCGATCGCATCACTTCGTCGCGGGTCGCATCAAAACTGCCGTAAGCAATATTGTCTGCAACCGTGCCATGAAAGAGAAAGACTTCTTGACTCACCCAGCCAATGCAGCGACGCAAATCACGCAGCCGCAGTTCACGAATGTCAATGCCGTCGAGCAAAATTTGCCCCTGCTGAATTTCATAAAATCGCAGCAGCAGTTTGACCAATGTGCTTTTTCCTGACCCAGTTGCACCAACAATGCCGATCGTCTGCCCGGCGGGAATGTGAAGCGATAAATCTTCTAAGGCGTGACCCCGACCCTGATAGGCAAAGGTGATGTGGTCAAGATTGACTTCACCGCGCACTTGATGAATCGGCAATGAGCGATCGCCGGTTGGAATCGCGATCGGAGTGTCTAACAAATTCATGACTCGACTCACGGATGCCATTGCCCGCTGATATTGATCCATCGTCTGACCCAACCCGGTGAAGGGCCACAGCAATCGCTGAATGATAAACACCATAAATCCATAGGTGCCGACTGAGAGCCGACCGTTTGCCGCTTCGATGCCTCCTAAAAAGAGGGTTGCAGTAAAGCCAATCAGAATGAGAATACGAATCAATGGAATAAACGCAGCGCTTAGTGCAATGGCTCGACGATTGCTAGAGCGATAGGCTTGACTTTCGACGGTGACTCGATCTCGCTCATAGTTTTCAGCCGTAAAACTCTTAATCGTAGCAATGCCCGATAAATTGTTGGCTAATCGGCTGTTAATCAGACCGGCTTTTTGTCTCACATCCGCATATCTCGGCGCGAGACGTTTTTGAAACACGATCGAACCCCACAAGATGAATGGAATCGGAACCATAGCAAGCCACGACACTCCAGGCGCTAATGCTAGGAATGTGCCGCCGACAAACACGATCGTAGTGACAAATTGCAAAATACCATTGGCACCACTATCGAGAAATCGTTCTAATTGATTGATGTCGTCATTGAGAATCGATAACAGCGTTCCGGTGCTTTGCTCTTCAAAAAAGCCCAGTTCTAGCTCTTGTAGATGGCTATAGGCATCAAGTCGAAGCTCGTGTTGTAAGGTTTGCGCCAGGTTGCGCCAGAGTCGATCGTAGGCGTATTGAGACAGCGATTCTAGACCCCAGATCAAGAATGTCAGCAGCGATAATACCGCTAACTGTCCGATGATGCTGGTGATGCCGACGTTTGAGATCAAAGATGACTCTCGTTTGACGACGACATCAACTGCTATGCCGATCAAATAGGGCGGTGCTAAGTCAAAAATTTGGTTTAAGACTGAGCAACTACTAGCTTGCCACACCTGAACACGGTGAGGGCGAGCATAGTGTAGAAGACGTTGCAGAGGAGGTGATGCAGCGACGGCAGACATAGTGAGTGTTGAGACAAACAAGCCTTGATCCTATAGCATTCGATTTGGCTGCGCTAGGAGATTAGCTCTGCTGCCTAAATCAGCCCTCACCTGGGTTCTTCAATTCTTATATTGAGCAGCTTGTAATCTCAGAAACATCGAGATATACCTGAAACGACGCGAGAAGACTCCGCACGTCCGCTTCGTTGAGGCTGTTATGCCGTTTTTTCACGATCGACTTCCCCTGCACAGATTCAGGTTTAGTTTTGTGCAGACTCATTTATCTGCTGCTGAAGTTGTTGGACTTCCTCGATCGATAACTTCGTTCCACGGGCTACGGCTTCTACAGGAAACCCATCTCTCAGCAAGTTGAGCGCGATCGCCCGCTTCTCGTCTTCCTGTCCCTCTCTTCTGATCGAACGATAGACAGTGGATTCTTGCATGATGTCTCTCCGTAATATGCGATAAACGATCTCATCCTCTGACTTTAACCCAGCTAAAATCCCTGACGCTGCCATCAGATTCGCTTGCGTCTGGGGATCTGCAATCTCATCAACCCTTTGAGCCGCTTGACGCAGCGTTTCCTCAGCATCCGCACTTTGACCCAGAACCGCAAAGGGAATTAGCCTTTGAGCAAATCTAAATTTGACGAATTATTGTTGCGGGGCGATCGCTCCTGTGATTCTGCCAGAAATTGAGAAGCGATCGCACTGTTCCCCGGAGAATGACCGCCCGTAGGTTGAGTCGAGCATAGCGAAACCTACGGGCGAGAGATCGAACTACATCGAACTTGCGAGGAGCGATCGCACTATGGATTTGCCCTCTTCCAGTAATCACAGATTTCGTCTGCTTTGATTATCTCAACCCCGAGCTTTTGTTTCTCAGCAACGCAATCAGCGTATCCTTCTTGTTGGGCACTGCTGACACCTGGTTCACCGGAGAAGCATCTTACCAATCCGAATATGAGTCCGATAAACATAACCACATAAAACCTCCACCGAAGAATGTTTCTATCGGCGACAGTTTTTTGGGTTCTTTCTAATTTGGCTCAGTCATATTAATTTGTCTCCTCAACTTATTAAATATATCGAACTGGATTACGGCTATCAAAACTGACGCTACAATTTCGGATACAAGCGTCTGTGAAAGCAATCACTAATCGTCCATCGTCAAGACGATGACTATCCGTAACATTAAACTTAGCTTCTATTCTTTGCGATCCGTCGAAATTGACAATCTGATATTGCTTATCTCCTGCTCTTTTCCTTGAGCGACGATCCAGCATCCGATCGCTGCACTTTCAGTAAATCAAGAAGATTATCCGATGTTCGGACTTGAATGGTAAGTTTTTTCATGAATTCGGATGAGAAGCAACGTTGATATTCCGCTTAACCCGCCGCAAATAACTTAAACACACATAGATAAGCTATCAAAGGTCGGGTTCAAGCGGATTGTTAGCCTGAAACTGCAACTTTCAGCAACGTGTCGCCTAATAGTGTCATCTTAGCTGACCAAGCTAATTGTGCCTGTATCAAGGTCATAGTAAGCACCAACAACCTTGAGCTTGCCGTTCTTTACGGCTGAAGCAAT
>JBBRMC010000282.1:0-5333 GCA_038231055.1 Leptolyngbyales cyanobacterium | reverse complement strand
GAGCGTCTTCTGCCCTCCTCACGAAGTGGGGCGAAGCCCTCGCCAACCCTTCTCCCCAAGGAGAAGGGAGCTAGAGTCTTGTTCCTTCGCCTCGGGGCTACCGTGTACACACAAGTTGATCCGATCCGTCATTGCCAAAACCTTTCGCCCCCTAAATCCCCCATTCTGGTGGACTTTGAGATAAAACGAGGTTTTAGAGGTCGAGCCATTTATCTTGTTCAAAGTCCCCCAATTTTGGGGGATTTAGGGGGGCATAAGCCGACTCAAACGAAGCGACGAGGACTTGTGTGTACACGGTAGCTCCTTGGGGAGCGGTCTAGGGTGAGGGTGAGACGTTGAACCTTAATAAATCCACGTTCCTTAGCTCTCAACGTCAGACCACTTTAAAGAGAGTGACGGAAGAACTATTTCTGTGCACTCATTTCATCTTGAATTCTGCTCTTAGCAGTTTTGAATTGAGTCGCTAACTGCTCACTTTCTTTACTGCTAAACTTCTCACGAACGGCAGCAAAAAAGGTGCTTTCTTCTTGACGGACGTGATCCATCACGATGTCTCTTAGGCGATGAATTGCGTTCATAAAGTCCTCAGAAGCAGGATTTAGAGAGCGAATTTGCTCCATGATCACCTTCATCTCAGCTTGCTCGTCATAGAGTTCTTTCAGATCGCCATCGGGATATTTGCCCCGAACCGCCGGATAGGCAACTTCCTCTTCAGCGCGAGAATGAGCATTCAAATCTTTATAGATTTGACCAAAAAACTCTTGCCGTTTTTGAGGATCTTGAGTTGCGTCAATCTCCATAAACAGAGTGTTCACCTTCTGATGATCCATGCGAATCACATCTTGGATGTTCATGTCAGATTTATCGCTGGTCTGGGTGACGACGCTGCCTACAACTCCTGTCAAAGCAGCAACAGAGTCTTGCACTCGTGCCCACAGACCTTGATCGGCATCCATTCCTGTCAGTTCACGCACACCTAGAATTTCAAGGACTCCTTTGAGCTGTTCTTGGTGAGCACGGTTTTCAAAGTTGACTGTGTTGAGAGGACCGATCGCTGCGTCCACGTCGGCTCCGACTTTTTGAGCCGCTTTGTGAATTACAATTCCGCTCATTACTTGCTGGTGCTTTAGCAGTTCATGCTGAAAGACTTTCTCATAGGTGGTCAATTTAGAACCCGACATCATTTCGTCGATTTTTTGGATCATCTCGACGATAGTTGCTTTGGGTTCTGATTTCACACCATACTGAACGATCGTAGTGTCAATAATGCCCAAGTTCTTTTGGTCGTCTTTGAGCATATCTCTGAAGCGATTACCAATCTCACTGTCGTTAATAGCTGAGATAAATTTTTGTTCGTTAGAAATTAGAAGCTCTTGAATTGCTTTTACATCCGCAAGCTTCATAGCGATCGCCCTGCGCTTTGTATCGTCGAGTGTCATTACCATTTTTCATTCTCCAACTACTGATATGGAAATCGGCATTTCTACTAATAAAGGTTGGCACAGCTATCTGTTGCGTTCATCCTTCTGTTGGCTGACACAAAAAGAAGGCTGCACACAGAGATAATCCAACCCTAGAGGGAGAAGAGCCTTAGACACTCGTCTAAGTAAAAGCACCTATCGTTCACTCAGCAGGACAAAGGGGTTTGAGACGATCGTGCCTTCATCTGCTTAAGATCTTGAATTTCTCGCTGGAGTCGGCTCGTCCATTCTTCTTGTTGCTTCTGCACCGCTCGAAGATTGACCTGATGCTCAACGCGCACTAAAACCTCTTCAACCTGAAACGGTTTTGTGATGTAGTCAACTCCTCCTACATGAAAGGCTTGAACTTTGCTGGCAACGTGATTGATAGCGCTCACAAACAAAATGGGGATCATTTGAGTAGAGCGATCGACTTTGAGTTGTTCGCAAACTGCATAACCGTTCATATCGGGCAGCACCACATCTAGCAAGACCGCATCAGGACGCAGGCTCTGAACCTTCTCTAATGCCTGTTTGCCGTCACTAACAGTGTGAACTCGGTAGCCATGATACGTTAGCGCCGTCGTTAGCAAATGGCGACTAGTAGGCTCAGGATCAACGATCAAAATGTTTTTGAGATGCGGAGCTTGAAAAAGCTCACAGATGCGGCTCGTGTAGGGTAGCGTGGTATTTCCGTGAACGCCCACGCCAAGCTGGTCTGATTGAATTTCGCAACCCAATAGCCCAAAGATCTGTTTCTCAGTGTTTTGAAGGTCTTGCGAGTCTTTAACACTGGCTTGATTAAGGGATTGATGTAGCAGGGCAAGCCGCTCAAGTTCAAACATCACCGAGTCGATTTTTTGCTCTTTGACATATAAACTTGCGAGAATCTCCCCTAAGTTTGTGTTGGCATCGGCTTGATTGCCAATGCTGTCAACAAATGGAAACGTCAATCGATCGCGATGTTGATGAAAAAGTCTACGGATATAGTAAGTGATTGCAGGCGCAAGCTGTTGTCGCATTGGTCAGCCCGTGATAGGTCAATTAATAGAGATGATCATGTAATGTCAAGAGTACCCTGTTCATGAACTGACTCCACTCCGTGTACGGGTGATATCAGATACATGATTTTCAGTCTAACTATATTTATACGACCTTCAGCAGAATGGCTGACAATTCTTAGATTGTCCTATGTTCCTTTTTATCTCAAAACTACTCCCTCTGTTTTTCTACCCATTAGGGCTGTCCTGTTTGCTGCTGATTGTGGCGCTTCTACTGTTGTGGAAGCGTCCTCGGTTGGCTGCAATTCCGATCGTGGTGGCATTGCTGGTTCTTTTAATGGGCGGCAATGCTGAGGTGAGCTATGGGTTAGCTCGATCGCTAGAGTTTCAAAATCTCTCCGCCAATTTGCCGAATGCAGATGCCATCGTGATTCTCGGTGGATGTACGGAGCCAGCATTATATCCGCGACCTTGGGTAGAAATTACAGACGAGGGCGATCGAGTTCTCTATGGGGCTAAACTCTATCGCGATGGCAAAGCTCCACGCTTGATTCTCAGTGGTGGACGAATTGACTGGCGCAGAACTGGCAGTTCCGAATCTGAAGATATGGCAATCTTGCTAGAGTCAATGGGGGTTCCTCGATCGGCGATGCTGCAAGATCCTAGTTCGCTCAACACTCGCGAAAATGCCGTTAATGTTAAGCAAATCATGGAGTCTCAAGGAATCCGTCGCGTTTTGCTGGTGACTTCTGCGCTTCATATGCCGCGATCGCTGATGATCTTTAGAAAGCTGGGAATGGATGCGATCGCGGCTCCCACAGACTTTACATCGACTCAAAGTGATTCGCAGCAATCCAACACAATAGAAGCCAATGTTCTCAATGCCCTACCGGATGCCGATCATCTTCGACGCACCACCAGAGCCTTAAAGGAGTATATCGGAATCGCTGTATATTGGCTGCGAGGATGGGTCTAGCTGGCGATATCCACTTAACGCGATGTGCAGCTTTCCCCAAGCGCTTGAAGACACTGCCCTCACCCTAGCCCTCTCCCCAATGAGAGGGAACCGGACAATCGATGAGGACAAACTAGTTGCACATCGCATCACTTAAACTGTAAGTCTATGAATCTCCGCCTGAGAGCCGCATCACCACAAGCGTCATGTCGTCTGCATTGTGGTTGCCGACTCCGATAAACTTTTGAACACACTCAAACAGATATTTCAAAATCATCTGCGGATCGGTATACCTACGGCACGCTAGCTGAAAGGCTTTGGTTAAGTTTTCTTCGTCAAATCGCCGTCCATATTGGTTTGCCGCATCCGTAAACCCATCGGTGTAATAGATGATGGTGTCACCCGGAGATAGCTGCACCTGAGCATCTTGGTATTCTGTTTCAGCATCTAGTCCGATCAGCATTCCCAGGGTGTCTAACCGCTCGATCGTATCGGTGCAAGCCTGCCACAACAAAGGCGGATTATGAGCTGCATTGCTATAAGACAGAATGCGCGTCTTCGGATCGTATTCTGAATAAAATAGCGTCACGAATCGATTAGAGTTTTCTAAATCGGCATACATGACTTGATTGAGGTGTTGCAAAATCCGAGCCGGAGAGTGTCCGTTTAAGACTTCTGCGCGCAGCATTCCTCGCGTCATCGTCATGATCAGACCTGCGGGAACGCCTTTGCCCATAACATCACCGATCGTCAGACTCCAGCGTCCCGATTCATTGCTGCTGTCTGGTTTGCGAATCTGCCCATAATCTGCCGGAATGAAGTCATAGTAGTCACCCCCTACCCGATTTGCCGTCTTACACAGTGCAGCTAATTCCACGCCCTCGATTTTGGGGCAGTGCCGAGGCAAGAGACGCAACTGAATATCGGCTCCGATTTCTAACTCGCGATCGAGCCGTTCTTTTTTGCGAAGCTCGACCGTTAGTTCATCGTTCTCGATCGCAACCGCCGTCTGATCTGCCACTAGCCGAACTAATTTTTGACGAGTCTCCGTCCAAGAATAGTTTGGGTCACGACTAAACACGTACAGCCGACCGCGTTCGATGTTTCTAACCAGGATTGCCGTCCCAAAGATTTGAATGTCTGACCCCAGAAAACGGCTGACTTGGTGATCTAGCTTGGCGATCGCTTGTGGTGATTTGGTCAATCCTTCGGCGGCAGGCACCCCTGCAAACGAGGCAGTGATTTGTTTGGTTGCGGCTTCTAAGGCTTTACGAATCTCTTGCCCCCAATGGTTGTCTTGACAGTGCAAGCGCTCTAATTTGACTTGTCCGTTAGAGCGAAACATGATCAGCGCTCCGCCATCGGCATCGGTGACCCGACTGGCAATCAGAGGAATCAACTCTAAAAACTGATTGAGGTTGTTAAAACTGCGAAGCGCAAACCCCAGCGAACTCAACAGATCTTGAATTTTGTGCTGCTCACGATTCAGCCGTGCCACCAGTTCCTTAAGGGCAAACACTGGCGTTACGTCTGAGGTACCGTTGCGATCGGGCGGTTGAGAGGGCTGTCTAGAAAGAGGCACAGCAGTCATTAAGGCAAATAAAGGATTTCAACATCCGTGCTAGAGAATATACGCTAAATAGAGAGAATATAGCTAAAGATTAGCCGCACCACAATTCAGTTAAGAACATCAATATTAACGAATGAGTTGCAAAGCGTGATATCTATTTTTAATCGATCGGTGCTCAAAACTTAACCGTTTAAAATTATGAACAGATGCCCATAATTTCAAGCAATTGTAGTCTCAACTGAGCGA
The DNA here is from genome assembly GCA_038231055.1 of Leptolyngbyales cyanobacterium. Lineage (GTDB taxonomy): Bacteria > Cyanobacteriota > Cyanobacteriia > Leptolyngbyales > Leptolyngbyaceae > Phormidesmis_A. Next base: position 101 of record JBBRMC010000282.1, on the reverse strand, counting down.
GACCGAACATAAAGGTAAAATTTAATTGGATATGATGGTGATTCCAAGGGGGAAGCAGCAATCTGTCAGATCCCAGAGTGCCCCGATTTTCTGATAACTAG
>JBBRMC010000281.1:0-5336 GCA_038231055.1 Leptolyngbyales cyanobacterium | reverse complement strand
GACTATGAGAACGAATTTTTAACCGACTCTGATCAACTATATATAAGTGCACCCGAACTGGAAGATGCGTCTGTGCAACCCGATGATCAGCTATCTTTGCCCGTGACCAAGAATTTGATTGTTATGATTACGTTCGATGCCGAAGGCGATATGCAAGTTTTGGGCGAAGGACTGGTCGAAATTTGTCAAAGTCTTCTGCAATATCAAACCTATTGGCAGTCGGCTGGCAATGAGGGCGACATGTTTTGGAACGAAGGCGAAGCGGGCGACTATGTGAACGAATTGTTCACCGACTCTGCTCAACGCTATCTAAGTGCACCCGAACTGGAAGATGCGTCTGGGCAACCCGTTGATCCGCTATCTTTGCCCGTGACCCAGAATTTGATTGTGATGATTACGATCGCTGCCGAAGGTGAGGTTCCTGCCCTGGAAACCGATCTTGCAAGCGTCCGAGCTTTAGAGGCAGGATTAAAGTCAATCATCAATTTGCACTACCAAGAACGCTTACAGGCAATTCAGGTGCATTTCTCCCCAGCGCGACTGGGTGAAGAACTCGACCCCGACCAACTTCTAGAGTTTTACCCAGAATTGATTCCTCTATAACGAATTCTTAAACTATGCCCTTTCCACAATTCATTCCCTTTTTTAAGTCTATGTTTCGCCGACTTTTATTGCTTTCGGTGTCTGCCGCTTTGTGCTTGACCACTGTTGGTTGTGGCTCCCCGTTTGGAGATTCGCAGGTAAATGGGCAAAGCAATCGAGCGACTGAGACGCGCACCGCACAGACTCGCCTTCCTGATGGTCAATATTCTGTTCAGCAAGTCACTTATAACGATGCCGATGGTGAATACACAGCTCTACTGCTCAACACCCAACCCGGCACTCCCTCCTCCTTCCGTACCCAAAATTTGCCGTTAGCTCAGTTGACCCCTGACGAAGTGAAAGCAGGACAAAAAAACTATCTCAAAGTTGAGAACGGTCAGGCATCGCTCCACATTCCAGAAGACTTCAAAATCGAATATGTTCACAATGTTGCTGAGAATGTGACCAACCCTCAAACTGGACAAACGGAGACAAGAATCGTTCGGCAAGAGCCGAGTTTTTGGACTCCGTTTGCAGGAGCAGTCGCAGGTCAGATAGCAGGTCAAGCGATCGGCAGTCTTTTCTTCCGTCCTCAATACTACGTTCCGCCTGTTTATCAGCAAGGTCGCCCACTGACTGGGTTTGGAGGCTATGGCAGCAGCTACGGTCAGGCGGTCGATCGCTATCAGCAGCGATATCAGGCTCCTCCCGCTGCCGTGCGAAACCGCACAGTGTTTCGCTCTACGGGACGCATGAATACTCCGTCTTATGGCAATCCTAGTGTCAGTCGTCCCTCGATTAATAACGGTCGCCCGACGGGATCTGGCTATGGCTCTAGCAATCTGCGCCGCTCTACTGGCTCTACGCCGAGCCGCGTCAACCGCCCTAGTTCTTTTGGCAGTGGACGATCGAGCAGTGGACGATCGAGCTTTGGCAGCAGAAGACGCTAACTGCTAGTTTGTCTCTCATCCCTTATTTTTCCCTGCGGTCAAATTAATCTCCGCAGGGTTTTTTATGGGTATGTCAGAATGGTCATCTAGTACGACTCGAGTTCAAGCTTGTGATTGAGGTAGAAGTTCATCAGCAACTCCGCGCCTTTCTGCGAGAGCAGGGCGAACCCTATTGGTCACACCATTTAACGATGGCGCGATTAGTGGCACGTGCCCTGCGGATCGGTCGCAGTGCCCTGATTCAAACCGGAGCACCCTCTGGCTATCATGGGCGCTATCGCCTTAGCTATCTCGTGCCGATTTTGATGTGGCAAGGGTCTGTGATTGTGGTGGCTCCTGAATCGGTTCAGCAACGGCTGCTGATGGTTGAGATTCCGCGTTTGCGGCAGTGGATTGATACACCCAAGCCAATTCGCACAGGCGATCGCTGGATCAGTCCTGACTTTGAAGGAATTTTGCTCACGACTCCAGAAGCCTGGTTAAGCGATCGACTCAAGGGTGAAGGTAGGTTTCCGGCTGACATTCCGACCATTATTGATGGGGTAGATGATCTCGAAGGCTGGGTGCGCGATCAACTCACGATCGATTTACAGCCTTCAGACTGGAACGATTTGATGTTGGCGTGTCCTGAACAGGGTGACGAGATTCGGGATGCCCGGGTGCAACTCACTAAGGCAATTTTTCATCATCCTGCTAATCCTTACGACTGTTATTTAATCGAGCAGCCCGAACAGGATATTCTCGATTCGCTGGCTCAGATTCTGCCTCCCTCGTTGCCCGATCGCTGGCGTGATTTTTTGAAGCACGTCCAATCTGAGGAGCAGCTTATTTGGGCAACCATTGCTCGTTCGCTAGGGCAGTTTTCGCTCCACTGTGCCCCGATCGAAGTCGCATCAAGACTCGTGTCTGTCTGGTCGCAGCAGCCGACGGTTTTAATTGGCGGTGCGCTGGATCTTGACTCGGATGCAATGACCTATCGACAAAAATTAGGATTGAGTCAAGACCTCACCTGTTTGAAATTTTCTCTCGATCGTCAGGATGATTTGATTCAGCTTTATCAGCCTGACGGCATTCCGATGCCCAATACGCCCCAGTTTCAAGGAGAACTGTTGCAAGAACTACGATCTCTCCTAAGTGCCAGCACAGCCGTACAGGGGCTATCAGTAATTTTGGTCGGAGATACGCCGCTCAAAGCCCAAGTGGGAAGTGTATTAGCATCTGAGTTTGGCTCTAGAGTTCAAGTTGAGCGCACCTGTCTCGACGACAACGGCATCTTGGTGACAGGCTGGGAATTTTGGCGAGAGCATCAAAGCGTGCTGCCTGCTCCCCGGTTATTGGCGATCGCGACTCTACCCATTCCTTCATTAGAAAATCCGCTGGTTGCCAAACGGGTTGGTTACTACAAGAAGTTGCGACAAGATTGGTTCCGGCTCTATTTATTTCCAGAAGCGTTGAGTGAGTTGCAGCGAGCGATCGCGCCAGTTCGCGAGTGTCAAGGCGTTGTGGCACTTCTAGACAGCCGCGTGATTCACCGCAGCTATGGCAATCAAGTGTTAGCAGCTCTTAGCCCTTTGGCGCGGATTAATTATCTGGATGCGACCTTGTTTACAAACCTGCCAGAAACAGAGTGGCACGACTAATCTGCTAGCATTCACAAAATTCTTGACGTTGAGGGCTGAAAATTGGGAAACCAGAAGCGCTATTATCAGGACAAACCCTTTACCTAAGAGCAAAAAACAATGGGAGAAGCAAAGCGTCGTAAAGAATCTTTGGGAGAAAACTACGGTAAAGAGTCCAACATTTCCCCGTGGTTGCCCGTTACCAAAACTCAAGCAGACAAGTTTGTAAATTGGTCTTCTACAGGTGCTTGGATTGGCATCATCAGTCTTGTAGGGGCATGGGTGACGATTCGGTTTGTGGGTCCGCTGTTTGGCTGGTGGCACGTTGACTGATTGATCGCGGAGCAGGAACTTTAGACCGATCGAGTCGTCAAAAGAACTTACCGTTGTAATATTGTGCCGCATTCACAATTCTAAAAAACCTGAGGATTTGAGAGACTTGAGCTGCCTTGTGACTAACGATACTTTGTGACTATGCACCATTCGTTAGTATGTTGAGGTATTCTTAGGAGTCTCCTGGGTTTCTCGGAGTACCTTTATTTGAAAAAATGCTTTACTACTTTGTGAGTAAACCGTTAGATTCTTAATAAAGGGTTTAAAATTGGGTGTGGTGATTGGAGGACGATTGTGTTCTTAAGACTTGCAGAACAGCACCGACAGTTTGTACAAGACCTCGTGATGAATCTTCAAGCGATGGCGATCGTTTTGGAGAATCGAGGTTATCTGGCTTCCTGCTATACTTGCGGCGGTCAGATGAATAGCGCTTCGTTTATGGTGAGTTTGGGAGACAGCCACCTAATCCGCTTTTTGGTATCGGATTATGGGATCACCTGGACGGAGATGCGGGACGATCGAGAGTTAATGAAGCTTGAAGGTGCTGAAGCCATCAGCCAACTTCAAGAACTGGCTAATTTGGTCAAGTTCCACATCGAGCCATCTGACTATCGCCCTGCGGTTCCAGCCCAGAGTCTTCACTAGGCTCTAGCCAACCGTAGGTTTTCACTAAGGGTTAAAAAGCTGATGTGATCCCCTCCAAATGTCGGCTTTTGCAAATCCATCAGGATTGAAACGTCTGGTGATAATCTGGATGTCGGGGTCATTTTTTCAGCAGTCGATGTCCCTTGGGCTAACTCCATTGTGCCTTTCATGGCTGCTCTGATTAAATCTATGACCGTTCCTGACTCCGAATGGCAACATCAATTCATTGAAGCCAATCGCATCCGTCTACACTACGTGACGCAAGGAGAAGGAGACTTAGTGCTCTTGCTGCATGGGTTTCCTGAATTTTGGTATTCGTGGCGCTATCAGATTCCGGCATTGGCACGTCATTTTAAAGTAGTCGTTCCGGATTTGCGCGGCTACAACGAGTCTGAAAAACCGAGTAGCGGCTATGACTTGGATACCCTAAGTCGTGATATTCATAGCTTGATTGAGAATTTGGGATATCGCCGTGCTCACGTTGTCGGGCACGACTGGGGTGGCGCGATCGCCTGGAATCTCGCTCAAAAATTTCCGCAGTGTCTCGATCGCTTAGCTCTGTTAAGTGCTCCCCACCCGCAGCGATTTGTTCGTGAGATGCTTAGCAATTTTGATCAACTGCGCCGAAGCTGGTATGTGTTGGCATTTCAAGTTCCTGGCTTACCAGAATTGCTCATTCAGCAAAATTTGAGAAATTTCGTCAGAAGTATGTTTCTAGAGCAAGCGATCCGCAAAGGAGCGTTTACCGAAGAGAATGCTCAACTCTATCAAGCTGCGCTGAATAAACCTGGCGCGCTATCTGCTGCAATTAACTACTATCGTCAACTCTTTACGTCTCTACAGTGGGCGCGAGACTGGTGGCGATCGCCCGATCCGATTAAGATCCCGACATTAGTGCTTTGGGGTGAAGAAGATTCAATTTTGAGCTACAAGCTTGCTGACAGCTTAGATTCTTTGATTCAAGCGCCTCATAAGATTAAGTTAGTTCCCCACTGTGGACACTGGATTCAGCAAGAAGCGCCTCAAACTGTAAATCGTGAACTGCTAGATTTTTTGCGAAGTCCAGCCTTTGTTTAAGGATGTACAAGTTTTCTGCGGCTTCAGATCAGGAAACGATCGTGTTTGGCTCGGCAAAACCTGGACATTCTGACCAAAAAGTTTGCGAGTGGATTGAGTTTATGAAAAGTCAGGGAATTCAGCAAGTGTG
>JBBRMC010000280.1:0-5338 GCA_038231055.1 Leptolyngbyales cyanobacterium | reverse complement strand
TGGGTTTGCTGGTGCAGGTAGGGCGAGGAGAGCGATCGCCTGATGACTTCACCCAACTCTGGACGGAACAGCGACGAGAAGAAGTGAAATATGCGGCACCTCCTCAAGGTCTGTGTCTGCTGCGAGTTGGTTATCCTGAATCGCCTTTCCCGACCGAACTCTGGTATGACACGCAACCCAAGTTTGTCTTGCCAAATCCGATGACTCTTGAGAAGTGTTCTGACACAACTCCTGAATATTGCTTGAGTTAAGTCAGCGATCGCCCAACAAGGTTTTCTAAACCTGTCTAACCCTTAATCGAAACTACTGTCATGGAAAAAACTTATCTTCCACCCCAGGCAACTCTAGAGCGTAATTGGTACGTGATTGATGCTGCTGAGCAACGACTCGGACGGCTTGCAACTGAAGTTGCAATGATCCTACGGGGAAAAAACAAGCCGACTTACACCCCTTCAATGGATACAGGCGATTTTGTGATCATCATCAACGCCGAAAAGATTGAAGTGACAGGCAAAAAGCGCACTCAGAAGCTCTACCGTCGTAACTCTGGTCGCCCCGGTGGTATGAAGACCGAGACGTTCGACAAACTGCAAGCGCGCATTCCTGAGCGAATCATCGAGCACGCCGTTAAAGGAATGTTGCCGAAAAACTCACTGGGTCGCCAACTGTTCACCAAGATGAACGTCTACGCAGGTCCTAATCATCCTCATGCGGCTCAAAAGCCTCAAGTTCTCGAAATCAACACCATCCCGAAAGGAGCTAACTAATGCAAGCCACTGAAGGTCGCGTCGTTTATCTAGGCACAGGTCGTCGTAAGTCTGCGGTAGCAAGGGTTCGTCTCGTTCCCGGTGAAGGTCAAATTACCGTCAACGGCAAGCCTGGAGATTTATATCTCCAATTCAACCCAGAATATTTGTCGGCAGCGAAAGCCCCCCTCGAAACCTTGGGATTGGAAGGTGAGTATGACATTCTCGTCAATGCTCACGGCGGCGGTTTGACTGGGCAAGCTGATGCCATCCGTCTTGGAGTGGCTCGTGCGCTTTGTCAACTCGACCCCGAAAATCGCAAGCCTCTCAAAACCGAAGGCTATCTGACTCGTGACCCTCGTGCCAAAGAGCGGAAGAAATACGGTTTGCGGAAAGCTCGGAAAGCACCTCAGTTCTCGAAGCGCTAATGGGTTATTCATCAGGGATTGCTGGGTCACGGCTCCCTGAGCAACATGTTAAAGTTGATATAGCAGTGGAGATTCTCAATGCCTAAGCCTGATATTCATCCCAAGTGGTATCCAGAAGCCAAAGTCTATTGCAACGGCGAAGTTGTGATGACGATCGGGTCTACCAAGCCCCAGCTCAACGTGGACGTGTGGTCTGGAAATCACCCATTCTTTACGGGCACTCAGAAGATTATTGACACCGAAGGTCGTGTGGAACGCTTCATGCGGAAGTATGGCATGGTGGACGAAACCCCGACAGCCGACGACAAGAAATAGGGCAGCTAGGTGATTTTGGATTCGGTTCCGAAATTAACGTCTTCCAATCTTGGCGATCGTCCAATCGATTGGAACCTAGCTGCAAACCCTATTTTTTGTGTTGTCTTATGGCTGAAGCATACCTGTTAGCAAAGTTAAATTCGGTCGAACAAACCTTTAATGAGTTAACGCGGCGACTGGGCGATCCAGATATCGCCAAAGATCCGCCTGAGTTTCAACGAGTGGCAAAGATGCGTTCTTCATTAGAAGAAGTCGTTGACACTTATGAAACTTGGCGGAAGACTCAGCAGGATTTAGCAGGTGCCCGCCAAATCTTAAAAGAAGCGGGCAACGATCCTGAACTTCAAGAAATGGCATCCCTTGAGGTTAGTGAACTTCAAGATAAATCAAACGAGTTGGAATCTCGTCTCAAAGTTTTGCTGCTTCCCAGTGACCCGAATGATGAGCGAAACATCATGTTAGAGATCCGGGCGGGTACGGGTGGTGACGAAGCCAGTATTTGGGCAGGGGATTTGCTGCGGCTTTATTCTCGATATGCTGAACGTCAAGGCTGGCGCGTTAAACTGGTCAGCGAATCTCTAGCGGATATGGGCGGCTTTAAAGAAGTCGTGTTAGAGGTTCAGGGCGATCGAGTCTATAGCAAGCTCAAATTTGAGGCAGGCGTTCATCGAGTGCAGCGTGTTCCTCTCACCGAGGCATCGGGGCGCGTTCACACTTCGACTGCGACGGTGGCGATCATGCCCGAAGTTGATGACGTGGAAGTGCACATTGACCCCAAAGATATTGAATTAACCACGGCTCGATCGGGCGGCGCGGGGGGGCAAAACGTCAACAAAGTTGAGACTGCTGTTGACTTAATGCACAAACCGACCGGAATTCGGATTTTTTGCACCGAGGAGCGTTCGCAGCTTCAAAACCGTGAACGAGCGATGCAAATTTTGCGAGCAAAACTCTACGAAATCAAATTGCGAGAGCAACAGGAAGCGGTCACATCAATGCGACGATCGCAGGTCGGAACGGGATCACGATCGGAAAAGATTCGTACCTACAACTACAAAGACAATCGCATCACCGACCATCGGTTAGGTCAAAACTTTCCTTTAGCCCCGCTGCTAGAGGGCGATGTCGAAACGCTGATTCAAAGCTGCATTTCTCAAGACCAACAAGAGCGCCTCGAAGCCTTGGCAGCCGAGAGCGGTGAGCAAGCATCGGTTGCTTAATTAGAAAATGTAGGTCACGCGATGTGCGGCTAAGAACCCTCACCCCAAACCCCTCTCCCGGAGGAGAGGGACTTTCAAAGATCTCTAGTTTCCTCTCCTCTGGGAGAGGGCTAGGGTGAGGGTTGCTTCTAGGCGGTTTTAGGAAAGTTGCACATCGCATTAGGTCATCTGCTAGCACTTTGGTTGAAGGATCGTTGAGGCTACTCTAAGCAGAATAATGAGAGATGTAATGCTCTCTGGAGCGATGGAGTCCAGTACGCTAAACTGGAGGTACCGAATCCAGGAGTTTTCTGACTTCTACTGTGTCTCAATCTCTAAAGCCATTATCGCCCCCTAAACATCGCGATCGCCGTGAGGTCGTTCTGACTTGGTTAAGAGCAAATGTCCCTGAAACCAGGGTGCGACATATTTTGCGCGTCGAAAAGATGGCGATCGACTTGGCGAACTGCCATAACCTAGACACAGGAAAAGCTGCTCAAGCTGGATTGATGCACGATTTAGCGAAGTTTTTTAAGCCTCTGCGACTATTGCAGATGGCGCAAAAAGAAGGATTAACGCTTGACCCAGTAGATATTACCAACCCGCATTTGCTGCACGCCGAAGTGGGAGCAATCGTAGCAAGAGACGAATTTGGCATTCGCGATCCAGAAGTCTTGCAGGCGATTCGCGACCACACTTTAGGCAGTCCGGGAATGAATCCTTTAAGCTGTGTGGTTTATTTAGCAGATGGGTTAGAACCCGGACGAGGGACTACTCCTGAGTTAGAAGAATTGCGGCAGCTCAGTCGGCAAGATTTAGATCAAGCCGTTTGGCGATCGGCAGACTGTTCATTAAGACATCTCTTAGAGTCCCGCCATCCCATTCATCCCCGAACGGTTTTGACTCGCAACTGGTTTTTACAAAAAGTTCTCAAACGTAGCCCCAGAAGACAATAACGTTGGGAGATTAAATCAATGCCGCCCTACTGTGCAGATTAGTTCACTTGACCGTAGCTGTGACTCAATAACCCTAAACAAGGACATTAACTATTAATGACAGATTCCACCCAAGCGCAAATTCTTTCTGCCTTCTCTGGCACTATTCACCCCGAACCTGATGATCGTAATAGTTACGAACTGGCAATGCTTGCTGCTGAAGCTGCCGACGATCGTAAAGGGGAAGAAATCACACTGATGAAAGTCGGTGAAGTGACAGTCTTGGCAGATTACTTTGTGGTAATCACAGGCTTTTCTAAAGTGCAAGTTCGGGCGATCGCGGCTTCGATTGAAGACAAAATTCTTGAGAAGATGAATCGAAGACCCTTGCGTTCAGAAGGCTTGGCAGAAGGAACATGGGTGCTCAAAGACTACGGTGATGTCATTATTCACGTCTTAATGCCCCAAGAGCGAGAGCACTATGACCTGGAAGCCTTTTGGGGACACGCCCCTCGAATGGCGTATGCCGAGATTGCCCATTAAAAAAGCTTTGAGTTTTAACCAAAGGGTCCCTTTACGCTGTCTCAAGGGACTCAAATCTTAAAACTCAAAGTTCAAAACTCTTTTATACTGACGGATAGATTCAACTTCTCAGCTTGGCTATGAACTCATCCGTGGTTTGCCCAGTTCCTCTAGAGCAGAGACCCATTAATGAATATCAAGACCTTAAGGAATCCTGGTTTTTTCGGTGGGCAACCCTTGATCTGTTTGCCTATGTTAAACCCACGATCGTGCTGTGGGGTCTGAGCTGGTTAGTTGCAGGTCCGGTGGCGGCGGTGAGTTTTGCGCCTGCTAAACACCCGACTCAGTTTGCATTGTTGGCAGCAGCCGGAGCTAGCATCATTCCCGCCTTAGCGTTATTACGCCTTTATTTGGGGTGGCGCTATGTCAAAACTCGGTTGCTCAACACCACCGTTTTTTATGAAGAATCAGGCTGGTATGACGGGCAAACCTGGGAAAAGCCTGTAGAGGTTTTAACCCAAGACCGCCTAATTGTCAGCTATCAAGTCGAACCCATTTTGCAACGACTCAGCCGCACGTTTCAGATTTTAGGTCTGGCATTCTGCGTCGGTGGCGTGGCTTGGTGGGCTTTATAAATTTTTCTATCCGGTTCCCTCTAATGATAAAGTTCTACACATGACACGGGGAAGAAGAACTCACGCATCAGCAGAGCTTGAAGTCAGGCTTCTGCGCGAAGGAATTGTAGAGTCTGTGCACCATGCTCAGGCGGCGATTTGCGACGATCGAGGTCGCATTCTACTAATGGCAGGAAATGCAGAAACCGCAACGTTTGCCCGTTCTGCCTTGAAGCCATTTCAAGCATTAGCGGTGACGACGACTGGAACGCTAGAGCGATATGGCTTGACCGATCGGGATCTCGCAATTATTTGTAGCTCTCACAAAGGATCGATTCATCAAGTCAGACAAGTGTTTAATATTCTTTGGCGAGCCGACATCGATCCGGGCGCAGTGCAATGTCCCACTCCAGCAGGCAAGCAGAGTCCGTTGCAAGACAACTGCTCTGGTAAACACGCCGGAATGCTAGCAGTCTGTCAGCAGCGTGGGCTGCCACTCAACACCTATCTTCAAGCTAATCATCCCGTTCAGCAGTTGATTTTGGCGAAGATTGCCGAGCTATTGAAGATTCCCGGTGC
>JBBRMC010000279.1:0-5383 GCA_038231055.1 Leptolyngbyales cyanobacterium | reverse complement strand
TTTAGAGGTTGCTATGGCTGTAAAACTAGACCCATTCTCAGAATCTACGCTCACCGATCGCTATCAGACTACAATTCCTGACCCCGTTCGTAAAGCACTTGGCTTAAATAAGCGCGATAAAATTTGCTACACCATACAGGCTGATGGTCAGGTCATGATATCTCGTGTCAACCCGACGGAGAGCGACCCAATACTAGGGCAGTTTCTGAGCTTTCTTGCACAAGATATTGGAAACAATCCTCAGCATTTACAAAGGATTAGTCCTGATTTAGTAAACCGTGTTCAGTCCTTGGTTTCTGAAGTTAATCCTAATCTCGATGCACCCCTCTCAGACAAGGACGAATAAGTTTGCCTATGAATCAGCCGCTAGTGATTAATGGGTGGAACATATTTGCTCATCCTCTCTTTCTAGACCAGTTTGAAGAACTTCTAACGCAGGTTGAAAGTTTGCGTCAGAAGCATCCTCAAGACTATAAAAAGAAAAACGCAACCAAGCGCCTAGCTGCCATAGCAAAACTGGCGTTTGATGTGATTCCTCAAGATCTAACAAGTCGTGATTATCGCCAAGGCACCACGCTTGGAAGTGGATACAAGCACTGGTTTAGAGCTAAATTCTTTCAACAATATCGACTATTTTTTAGATATCACCAAGAGAGTAAAATTATTGTTTTTGTTTGGGTCAACGATGAGAACTCCAGACGAGCGTACGAGAGTAATACTAACGTTTATCGAGTTTTTAAGAAAATGCTTGAAAGCGGCAATCCTCCAGACGATTGGAATGACTTGCTCGAAGATGCAAAAGGTGAAACTAATCGTTTAGACAAAGCAGTCAAATCAGAAATTTGAGCGACTAGAAGCAAGCTTAGTGAGTTAGTTCTTTAATTGTTCTAAGCTTGCGATCGCTCCCAAAACCCTAGTTTAGAAGCCTGTTGTAAGTAGGTGGACAGAATTAACGGTGAGACGCGTTTCGGCTCCGCTCAACGCTCAAAGCCAGAACTCCCAGCGGGTTGAGCAGAGCCAAAACCCTTACACGCGTTGACTTTGATTGCATCTGTCTACTTAGGAACGTGGATTTATTAAGGTGCAACGTCTCACCCTCACCCTAGCCCTCTCCCCAAGGCGAGGGAACATGACTCTAGCTCCCTTCTCCTTGGGGAGAAGGGTTGGCGAGGGCTTCGCCCCACTTCGTGAGGAGGGCAGAAGACGCTCACACGTCTTACAGGTTATTTAATCCACGATCCTTAGCATCTGATCTTAAGGTTCTTCAGAGAGTTGCAGATTGACGGGTTGTGCTTTTGACGGTAGCAATGCTTTGATCACCTGTTTAACTGAATGTCCTTGCGCTTCGTGCACAAACACCAACGGTAACAGCGCCACCAACCGCACAACGCTAGAGAGGGCAAACATTCCAGGTAAGCCGCCATAATCTGAAAACTGAGCGAGATATCCGCCAGCCGTTGTGCCCAATGCGCCGCTTACCCCAGCGATCGCCGCTGCCACCGCAAAATAGTTCGCCTGATGTTTAATCGGAGCAATGCCCAATTGAATATTGTTGTTGCATAGATCGATCGCTGCCCAAGTTCCGCCCCCTAGAATGTGTAGCAATGGGAGCCAGAGCCAGACCGAAAGGGCATTTGCCCCGGTTCCTAACCAAAAGAGGGGCGTAACCGCAACCAAAACTCCGACGAGCAAAAGCAGCACTCGATTGCCCACTCGATCGGCAAGTTTACCCCAGAAGATCAGCATCAGCAGGTTTGCTCCAGCCGTCAAGCTGTTGTAGAGGGTCACCCAAGTCACGTCGATCGCCAGGTTATCCAACATATAAAGGTTAAAGAACGGCGCACTGAGGTTGACATCAAACATCCACACGCCAAAGTAGAACAAGAACCGCAGAAAGTTGCCGTCCTGCAAAATGGGTAAGGTCGCAATGGACTTAATTCTAGAAATTATGGATTGGGGATTTGCATCGCTGTCTAATTCCTCATCAACAACCTTTGCTAGCGCTTTGTGCTCTTGCGGATTCACATCGACCATGTACCACTGATAACTCAGGCTCACCAGCCCCATAATGATTGCTAAGAGCACGACGAACCCATAGCCCTCGATCGTGCCATGCGGATAAACCGACACAATGACTCCCGCGATCGGGACGGCAATTAAATACGTCAAACTTGATGCACTATTGCGAAGTCCGAAGTAGCGTCCTCGCAGCCGTCGGGGGACTAAGACTGCTAGCCAGCTTAACCAAGCAGCGCTGCCTAATGCACCTAAGACGTGAGTGGCACAGACGATCAACAGCGTCCATTGCACCAGTAGATGTGAGTCTAACTGTTTCCAACTGGCGATCGCGATGCCAGCCACCAGCAGCAACCAGATCAAACGAGCGGGGGTATAAATCCAAAAGCAGTACATATGGCGGCTGCGAGTGCGATCGCCCCAATAAGCACCCAATGGCTGAATCAAGTTTGCCAGCATGGGAATCGATGCCGATAGCCCAATTTCAACCGGACTGGCGTGTAACTCTACCAAAAAATCGCTGAGCAGCACACCCCCAACAATGTTGGTAAAAATCGTCGCAAACACCCCATCGATCGTGGAAGCTCTCAAGGTAGTCCGCAGTGCATCTTTCGGAATTTTAAAGTCTGGCTCGGTTGCCAAGGGTAAGACAGATTCGGTTCCAGTGATCGGCTCTGGAGACCCTTGAGATAGGTGAGTGAGCGTTTCGATTGTCCCTAGATCCACTGCGTACCTCAGAGTTTTAAGACAGACAGCGTGCGGCTTCGTTGCCTAACAAGGTTTAGCGCATATCGTCCAGATAAGCTTAGGCAATTCTAAAACGTTTCTAACTCTCCTTTTGAAAGATTTTTAACAGAAGGTCATAGTCTGTCGAGAGGTCGATTTAGAGGATCGAATTCATCACAGCAAGTCTTTATAAGGCGTGGTTCAAGGTAGAAACCCTTTCTATGTGGTTAACTGAGATCTTGCACCCGATTAAAACGCCCTCGTGGCTAGCATTCACCCGCTCGTGATTGAAAATCACCGTCTAACGGTGCGAAGTCCCCTCAAGGGGCTGAACGAGGGATTGAGGCAGTTCAGTCCATTTCAATGGACTTCGCAAGGCTAGCCCGGAATTCCATTCACGGGCGGGACACCATCGCAGTGAAGAGGCGGGTGCAAGATCTTAAGTTAACCAAACTTTTGCTTGGCTTGCTCATAGACCTCGATCGTGATTTGGGTCACACCTGCCTCTAGGGCGAACTTTTCAATCTTTTTACGGGCGGCTGGGCGCACAAAAAACGGAATTTCTTTCAGTCTCGCTTCTGCTTCACTAGTCCACACGATCGGGTCACTCATGATTTCGCCTCAAACACTACCATCCTTTTAACACAGGTTCTCTTAGCAGTTCACGAGTGCCTCTGGTGACGGTGAGAAAGTTGCCTCTAGGCGTTTTAGCCAGAATGTATTCAACGTCTTTGTTCACGGCATAAAAATAATTCCCTCGTGGATCGAAGTCTTTTAGAGGCACACGAATGCTTTGCCGACGATCTTTTTTGTTCACTCCCACATAAGAATTAGGATTATCGCCGCCGCAGATGCTCACCCAATAACTTTTGGTTTCCATTGTCAAAAAGGTGCTTTCACCCTTACGGCAGTAGTTTGGGATCGCTTCTGCTAGAAGCAAGGGCTGATTAGGTTGGCTAGCGGGATGCGTCTGCGCTTGGACGGGTGAGGTAGCAACACAACAGGCTCCTAGCGCGATCGAGACACGGCTTAAAGCAGACTGGAGGTGCGATCGGGATTTCATCAAGGTCATCACTGTTCTATGTGTAAAAATATACGATTAGTCTACTTATTAAACTGCAAAAATACGAGTGAGAATAAAAATCATTTTGGCTTGAACAGTCTTCTAAACTAGAAGTACGATCGCCACCAGTCTCCCACTCTTTTTTCTAAAACACGGCATGGATTTAGCTGATTTAGCATTCACTCCAGCGTTGGATCAAGCTCGGTTGATCCGCACTAAAGAAATTTCTCCCCTCGAACTCACCCAAGTCTATCTACAGCGCATTCAGCAGCTAGATCCCCAGTTGGGCAGCTTTTTCACTGTGATGAGCGATCGAGCGATCGCCGATGCCACCCTCAAAACCGAGCAGCTCACCGGAGACATTTCAGAATTGCCGCCTTTTTTTGGCGTTCCGATCGGCATCAAAGACCTCAATCCTGTTGCAGAGGTGCCATACTCAGTCGGGGTGAAGATTGCTCTTCAGAAAAACATTGCCAAACACGATGATTTAGTCGTAACGAAAGTGAGGCAAGCAGGATTTGTGATCTTAGGCAAAACGGCGACTTCTCAACTCGGTTCGTTCCCCTACACTGAGCCGCCTGGGTTTCCTCCTACCCGCAATCCTTGGAATCTAGACTACACACCGGGTGGATCAAGTGGCGGGTCAGCAGCAGCCGTCGCCGCAGGCTTTTGCGCGATCGCTCATGGGTCTGATGGCGGCGGTTCGATTCGAGGTCCGGCTGCGTGCTGTGGGTTGGTTGGGCTAAAACCTTCGCGAGGCAGAATTTCAAGTGCGCCAGTGGGCGACTATTTGGGAGGCTGTTCAGTCAATGGACCGCTCGCCCACACGGTTGCAGATGTTGCCGCATTCTTAGATATCACATCTGGCTATGTGACAGGTGATCCCTATTGGCTTCCTGATCCTGAGCCGTCTTTTTTAGCGGCAACTCAAACCACTCCAGGTAAGCTGAGAATCGGCTGTATCACATCCATTATGCCGCTCGGAGATGCCGATCCCATCTGTTGTGATGCAGTGCAAAAAATGGCGCGATTGCTTGAAGGGTTAGGTCACGAAATCGAATCCGTCACCCCTGATTTTAGTGACTTGATCGCTCCGTTTATCATCCTCTGGCGTACTCAAACTGATCTCGGCATTCCTCCATTTTTTCTAGAGCGGGTAAATCGATGGCTGTGGCTCCGAGCACGCTTTACGACAGGAGGGCAATATGTGCGATCGCTCCATCAACTTCAGCGATTTGCTCGTCAAGTTGTTCAGCTAATCGAGCCGTTTGATGTGTTGCTCACACCGACTTATCTACACCCGACTATTCGAGTGGGCGAGTGGGCATCGCTGAGTTCGGCAAAGACGATCGAGCGGATCAGTCAGTGGATTGCGCCCTGCCCAGCCTTTAACGTCAGCGGACAACCTGCCATCTCTCTACCTGCTGGATTTGATCCCAACGGACTCCCGATCGGAATTCAGCTAGTTGGTCGCCCCGCCGATGAGGTGACAATCCTCTCGTTAGCGGCACAGATTGAAATGGCGCAACCGTGGATTGAAAATCGTCCCAAATTTGGTGAAATGACGGTCTAATTCTA
>JBBRMC010000278.1:0-5398 GCA_038231055.1 Leptolyngbyales cyanobacterium | reverse complement strand
GTAGCGTTCGAGACAGTCATGAGCAAGACAAATTAGAATGTTGTCATCTCCAGATTAGTGCATTGAAGAGATACAGATAGTAGAAGCACTCCCTGGTGTTACCCAAAACCAGTGATTAGTTGCAGAACACTCCCTCAGACCTGAAAAAATTTATACATAGAAAAATTTATTTGCAGCGTGTCCGAGTTTCTCACAAGTTTTGGGCAAACTGAAGCAACAACCCCCTCTGAGCAAACGCTTTGAAGAGCTAGAGCTTTAGTAGGCTCGATCGCAATGCCACCCTGATAGAGTGACAGCAGTTATTCGTGTTTTCTGATGGATGACCCTCCTAAAAACCTTGACTAAACTAGACTTTAGAACCCACGCCTTCACCTTGGTAGTGTCCTCAACCAGCTTGTGCTATGCATCTGACTCTTCGATCTTTAGAAGCAGAAGGCGAGCAGGAGTGAGCTATGACAACTGAACACTCTTCAACTCAATCGGTGACAACAAACCTAGCTCTTTTCTCAGAGTCTGATTGGCTGCTTCGCACGGTTGTAGAAAATCTCAATGACGGTGTTGTTATCACCGATCTAGAAGATTGCGTTTTGCACGTCAACTCGCGCATGGCGAAGTTGGTCGGTTGCTCAGTGGCAGAGATGGTCGGCAAGCCTGCCTATCAATTTTTCTCAGCGATCGAAGGCTGGTTTCAGTTTCAAACTGAGCAGTCTGAGCAAGACCGCCAAAATTCTTATGGCTGGAAAGAAGGACAGCTCAAGCGTAAAGATGGCAGAAAATTTTGGGCAGAAGTGAACACCACGCTGATCTGCACCCAGACAGGGGAGCCGATGGGCACGCTAATCACGGTTAAAGACATTACCGAACGCAAGTGGCTCGAAGAATATCTGCGACTTCTAGAATCCGTCGTAGTAAATGCCAACGAAATTGTCATGATTTCCCAAGCAGAACCGACAGAAGACCCCCTAAGTCTACGAATTGTCTACGTCAACGAGGCTCTTTTGCGAGGCACGGGTTACACCTCGGCTGAAGTAATTGGCAAATCTGCTCAACTGCTGTTGGGCACCCATACCTCTGCCAGTGAACTCGATCGAATTCGTGCCAGCCTGCTCAACTTTGAAGCCGTTAAAGCCGAACTGATTCTCTATCGCAAAGATGACACCCAGTTTTGGGTTGACCTCAACACCGTGCCCATCCGCAATGAGCAGGGGCAAGTAACGCACTTTGTCTCGGTCATGCGCGAAGTCACTGAACGCAAGCAGGCTGAAGAACAGCTTCGTCGCAACGCTTTTCACGACTCGCTGACAGGGTTACCCAATCGCCTCTTGTTTATGGAACGACTAGAGCAAACGGTGTCTCGTGCTCGACAAAGTGCAGATCATCAGTTTGCAGTGCTGTTTTTAGACCTCGATCGCTTCAAGGTGATCAACGATAGTTTGGGACACTTGATTGGCGATCAGCTCTTAATCGCGATCGCTCGGCGGCTTGAGTCGTGCGTGAGTTACGAAGATACCGTTTCTCGGCTAGGCGGCGATGAGTTCACCATTCTGCTAGAACGCATTCATAACCTAGAAGATGTCAAGAAAATTGCAGAACGAGTCCATCGTGCTTTATCAACTCCCTTCAATCTGAGTGGGCATGAAGTCTTTACCTCTGCCAGCATTGGGATCACGTTGAGCACAACCAAATATGAGTTGCCTGAAGATCTGCTGCGGGGTGCAGACATTGCGATGTATCGGGCTAAAGCGTCGGGCAGAGCCTGCCATGAAGTGTTTGACACCGAGATGCACACCCGAGTCGTCAAACTGCTGCAATTAGAGAATGACCTGCGGCGAGCGATCGAGCGGCAAGAATTCCGGCTCTACTATCAACCGATCGTGGCGATCTCAACTGGAAAGATTAGCGGCTTTGAGGCATTAGTCCGCTGGCAGCATCCTGAACAGGGCATAGTGTCTCCTTCAAAGTTTGTGCCAATGGCAGAAGAAACAGGGCTGATCATTCCGCTCGGACAGTGGGTGCTGCGAGAAGCCTGCCGCCAGTTAAAGGTTTGGCATAGCATCTTTTCGGATCAACCGCCCTTGAGCGTGAGCGTCAACTTATCCGGTCGCCAATTTTCTCAACCTAGTCTAATCGGGCAAATCCGCCAGATTCTCGATGACACGGGGTTAGATGCTCACCATCTCAAGCTAGAAATCACTGAAAGCGCCATCATGGAAAACACAGAGAGCGCGATGGATATGATGTTGCAGCTTAAAGCCATGGGCATTCAACTATCGGTTGACGACTTTGGCACGGGCTATTCTTCCCTCGGCTATCTTTATCGCTTCCCGATGGATTTGCTAAAGATCGATCGCTCCTTTACCAGTCGAGTCGATGTCGATGGCGAGAAGCTAGAGCTAGTGAGAACTATCATCACCCTAGCGTGGAATTTAGGAATGGATGTCGTTGCTGAAGGGGTTGAAACCACCAAACAACTGGCACAACTCAAAGCGTTGAAGTGCGAATATGCTCAGGGCTATTTATTTTCTAAACCAATAAGCAGCACTGATGTTGAGAAACTCCTTCGAGAAGAGCATCCCTTCAAAAATATTTCGCCAGTGCTGCTGCCTACAGGTTTGGGGCTTGAGCCGCTTTGAGGCTGATGACTCACGTTAATGACGACGTAAGACAAGAGCGATCGTGGAGTCAACCGTTTCACCTACATAAAAGCGGATTCGCTCATTCCTCAACTGTCTCAGCTTTGCTTCAGACGCGAAGAGTAATTTTGCTGTAGCCTCTCAACCAACTCATCTTCTTTGGCGCTGCGATGAGCAATTAGGGCATTTTGCAAGGAATTAAGTCTCTAATTTAAACGGATCGTTCGTACTATTAAAGTGGAACTCGTGGGAAGGAGGATTGCATAGCCTTCTTTCATCCCCTTTGAGAAGGGTAAAATTACATAAATATCTACCCAGAGAGTAACCTCTGATTAGGATTCCCTAACAATTTTGAGAATCTAGCCGACCCTTCAGAAATTCTCAAAATTGTTACAAAACTTTACAACAACGGCTCTTTTCCCCAGAGATTCCACAGTCATTCCACAGGTATATGACTTCTTTTCCCCAGTTTTTCCCCACCCTTAGAAAAGTTATCCACAGGGGATCGGGGTCTGATCGGCTTGATCGGTTCCCCTGTGGATAACTCGATCGCGTCTGCAAACCTTTGGGGAAAATCCTCTAATTTACAAAGTTATGTAACAGGAAAGTACCTCAAACCCGCATTCTCTCGTTAACTGTTTTTTGCTCCCCCCGACATCTTTACAGGTCGTAACGTTGTAATTTTGAGGACGATCGCGCAAGATATAGCGACTGACCTGAAGCGCTCAAACCCCAGCGAAACTCACCTCCTACTAACTATAAAAATGGTAGGAAATAGATTTCAGAGGGGGCTGATCTGCGCGAATTTTTCCTATGCAAATTCAGTCTCAGAACGTAGATTCCCCGTTACTCATTCACAAAGAGGTTGTCATGGATAGCAATATCAGCATTTTGGTCGAAATTCCTGAGTCTCTGCACCAATCGTTTATGACGTTTGTTGAGACGCGTCCCGATTGGGATCAAGACCGCGTGTTTTCGGCAGCCCTCTCACTGTTTTTGCTGCAAAACCGGACGACGAACGATCGTCAAACGGCTCGCATCTATCTCGACTCCCTGTTTAAGCGCACCGTCGAGCCAGTTTAAGTCCCTACCGCTTCATCCCTACCACCTTGTCACTGCGATTGTTGGGCTATGACCTACCAGATTTCTGCAACCAAACTCCAGGCTTATAATCGATGTCCTTATGCTTACTATCTGCGCTATGAGCGGCGACTGAGTTCTAACGAGTTCTTCGGCTCTGCGGCGTTAGGTTCTGCACTGCATCAAGCTCTTGCAAAATTTCATCGAGATTGGCACTACAACGATCCTATTCCTGACCTGCGGTGGGCGCAGCGATGTTGGAATGATTATTCCACCGGATTGACTGCCAATCAAATTCTCGAAGGCAAAGACATTCTCGAAGGCTATTATCAAAAGTTTGTTGCGAGCGAATCATCGCTGAGGCAACCGCTAGCGGTTGAAGGCAAGATTCACGCTTATTTGCAAGTTGCAAATCTAGAATTTTGCATCACGGGGCGCTATGACAGAATCGACTACTTAAATGATGGCTTGGAGCTAATTGACTACAAATCAAGTCGAGAGTTTAAGGTGCCTGATCCCAATGAGATGGATCTGCAAATTGGGCTTTATTACCTGGCGCTAGAGCAAACGTATCAAAAAAGCCTGAAGTATCTCAGTCTATTGTTTTTAAGAACTGGAGAAATGGTGCGGTTTCGGGCGACTCAAAAGCACAAAAAGCAGGTACAGAGGGTAATTTCTGATTTGGCAGTGCGACTGCGCGAAGACCACACCTGGGAACCGACTCCTGGAAAACAGTGCGATCGCTGTGCCTATGCCCGATATTGTCCTGCTGTGACTCCCGACCCAACGCCTCTACCTGCGTCTCTCAGTGCCTCTCCTGAATTGCAGCTTGCCTTGAGTTTGAACTAGAAAGATCGTTGTCTACCACTAATCACGATCAACCCGTCTGAATGCAACTATTCTGAATGCAACCATGATGAATCGATTTATCCGACTGTCTCAATCTTCTGCGCCGTCGCTTCGGGTCTCGTTATTTGAAGACAATCAAGTCTATGGCGGCTATTCAGCCGTCTGTATCTATCAGCCATGCCGATTTAAGACGAATCTTAACCCTTTGCCAGATAGCGCAAAACGCGCTCCTCGACCCGTTTGCCGCTGGGGAACTCAATCCCTAGCACTGGGTTAGGAATCTGAGACATGGGCATTTGCAGCACATAGGTATAGCCCTTGTCTTTAAATTCAAAGTAGCGCATTTGGCGAGGGTTATAATTTGTCGCTTCTAGATCGAGCCTACTTTCGCTGTTGCGGCGATCGCGACTTCGATAATAACGGGGCTGGGTGCGATCGTTCTTATTGGCACAGATATAAACTAAAAAGCTTTTGGTTTCGGCGTAGGTCATAATGCCCCCCGTGCCCTGACAGGTTTTATCTCCCCTTAACTCCTTGAGCGAGCCTACTTTAATGGGTTCGCTTTTTTCTTTAGAGGGTGGAGTCAACGCTTGCTGAGTGATTTCTGGCTGAAGTGCAAACGAGACGGGACTTTGATTTGCATATAAAGCGGTTAACGTGCTGATGGCGATCGCGCCCGCAATGCCAAGCCGTTTGTTGGGGTAAAAATCCATTGTTGCCTCCTCTCACTTCATCTCCATAGAGAGGATGTCTCAAAAGTGGAAACAAATCAACTCCCTGACTTAATGTTGAGTTGATAACTGATCGATTCAGAGGCTTGAGACACGATCGCGAGT
>JBBRMC010000277.1:0-5405 GCA_038231055.1 Leptolyngbyales cyanobacterium | reverse complement strand
GACGCGTTGACGAAACGGAGAAGCGAGATCGTCGATCGACTGACTGCCCGGAAAAAACCTCACCCACTGAGCACCACTCAACCGTCCGCGTAGTCTGCGCGCATATTCAGTGAGAATGTCTAACGCAGATGCCAAATCTGTTCCTAATTTTTGCTTAGTGGCAGTTTGTAGCTGTTGCTCAAGACGAGTCCGAAACGAGACATCAACGATTTTGTAAGCTTCAGCCAATCCTCGCGTGCTTCCGGTTCCAAAATCGCCATCGCCAGCAAGAGGAGGATTGAGCCGCCCGATCGCGGTTAAGCTGCGTTGCAGATCTCCCACTTCGGTAGTCCCAAAGTTGAGATAGTCGAGCAAAATTGCGGCAGTCAACCCCGTAACTCGGTAGATAAACCCTTGAGAGAGGGCTTTGGTGTAGGTTCCTGTTCCGACAATGCCATCGGCGGTTAGCCCATTTTTTTGCTGAAAGGCGCGAGTTGCTTTGTCGGTTACACTTCCAAACCCGTTGTCAACCGCTCCGATCGGGTAGTTTAAATCCACTAAAAAACGCTGCCATGCTCCAACCGCAGCTCCCGTTGAGCCTTGTCTGATGACAGGAAGATTTAAGGCGTTAATTCTAAAAGCCATAACGATCGCTCCCAAACCAAAAAATGAGTAACCACTGATTCGGCTTTTAAGTATCGCCCGATCGCTGGTTACTCATTCTCTTTTACCAAAAAGGTTCAGATTCGGCTGACTAATAATCTTCAGCAGGAGTCTTCATTTGAGATTTGGCTTTTGCTGCGCTCTTCTTGAGAGCCGCCAAACGCGCCTCATACTTCGCCCGTAGTCGTTTCTTAGGCGTTTGGTCAATCAAAGTTTTCAGAGCGCTACCCAGACTCTTATAAGCGTTGGGAAGCGTGTAGCCAAATCGCGTCGCTAAAGAAATGGCTTTCTCGTCGGCTTCAGTAGCTTCTTTAAGGTTACGTTCGCCGTTGTTCTTCTGATAGAGACGAAATCCAGCGACCCCTGACAGACCGAGGGCTAATATCAACAGCAAGCCATCTTGAACCCACAGTTCACCGACTGCACCGCCTAACCCGATCGCCAACGCTGCCATTTCCCAACCGTCTTTGGGGATCGTATCTGCCTGGATGCGGGCGACTTCGTGCCAAAACAGCAGGTTGCGCTGGTCGATCGCCAGTTGATCCCACTTCGGCATATCGATCTGGATCTCAACTTCGTCTCTGCCAATCTCTTCGCTGGTGATTAGAACCGGATTAACGGCAGTGGTTACCTCGATCGTCACCCAGCTTTGCAGTTCTGGAGGCAGCAGGGTTTTCAAGCGCCGCAGCTCGCTCATGTCGGCTCTGGCAGTCGAAGTTGCGTACGATGTCATGGCTTCAGCCTCGAAGTTGTTAAGATATAGTGCTCTCTTTTGATGATAGCGATTCTATCAAGCCCTGAGTTGAGGTGCATCTATTGTGCCGGATCGAGAGTAAATCAAGCAAGGATTTTGAGATAGACGCTTACCTAAACTAAAGTGAGCGACCATCTTTTTGATAGTCGCCCACCTTAAAATCAACCCATGATTTAATCTACAAGCTTGATTGCTGTCACTGGCTGCACGGTTGGAGGGCTGCTAGTTGTGTAATAAGCAATCACCCAAAGGGGTAAAACCAGAGTGAGCAAGGCAATGATTGTGCCGATAATGTTTGCCCCAATGTGGGCAGGTCGCCCCAAAGGGCTGGTAGAGTGACTACCGGATTCCATAAGTTATTTCAACAAATTCAACAAGGTTAACTGGAAAGGAACACTTTTTCGTTAGTTAGCCCAAAAAGAGGAAGTAAGAACCTTACCTCGACTCCTAAAGCAATTCTAACGATCACTGCCTCGATTTCCTGCTTTTAGCAAACAATCTGTCAAAAGATATAGTTTCGCCGCAAGCTATCTTAACAGCAAAGCGCTATCACGATCGAGACTTCAATGTTTGGTGGATTCCTTGCAGCTCAATCAAAATGGCTTGCAGAAGCTCTTGAGTTGCATTGGGTTGCGGTTCTTGAATCTCGATCGTCACTTGCTTAATTCGCAAGACATCTCTGGCAAACCGCGCCACTTCATTAGGGTGAAACAACAGCACCTCAGCCGGACTAGAGCGCATTTCGGGGTTTAAACACTTGGGATCATAAGGCAAATTAGTCGTCTGGGGATCGGTATGGGCATAGCGATAAACTGAGGCTCTTGAACGATTAAGCGCCTTTTGCACGGCATCAATATCCATCAACCCAAACGTGGTAGTTGCGTTGACGTGGAACTCTTCAATGGTCATTACGAATACTTTCTCGCACTTGGACGCGCAAATCTTATCATAAGACAAGCAGACGAGCACATCTTTTCTTTCCTACCGCGTTCCCATCGGATTTAACCATCGCCCGATCGCTTTTTCTAGCCCTTCTAGTTCACGGTAGATCTCTTGGCGCATCCACTGCCCGATCGCGTCGATCGGTGAATAGGAAGAACCACTTTGCCATTTAAGATCCTGCCCGATCGGGGTGGTGTGAGAGCCTTTGAGCGTTTGGAATGTCACCATCTCAGGGAAGCGTTTTTTCAGCAGTTCCGACAGGGTGTAGGTTTGGTCAATGGAGTCATTGTCAAATTTCACCAGCAGATTGCGGCGAATTTGATAGCGATCGCCAATAATCCGATTGGTCTCTAATGGCGATGGCGCAAACTCCATTGAGAATACGGTAGAAAACTGATCCACTAATGGCACTGCATCACGAGCCGAAAAATTATTAAATGAGATGAGAATATTTCCGGCACGTTCAACGGCAAACAGGCTGCCAATCAATAGGTGCAGTTTGCAGCCCATGCTGTGACCCATGCCATAAACGGGAATGTAGCGTTTTTTGAGGATGCGAGTCTGCAAAATTTCTAACGCTCGATCGAAGCTTTGCACCACTGATTTAGCAATCTCAATGTGATCAAAGGTGTTGATAAACGGAGTCGCTACGATCGCATATCCCTGCGATGCCAGATATTCTAATAAGCGACGATATGTAAGTTGAGGCGCAGTGGCGACAAATGCACCGCCCAAAAAGTGAACGATCGCGATCGGGCGATCGGGAACCAAAACCCAGTTACCAGAAATTTCCTGCCAGTCCATTCAGTCTTCGCGTTAGAGTGCTTTAATTTTCCATTGTGGCGTATTGCGTCGAGTCCTGACTTTAGGTTGCACACTCAAAGCAACGGTAATTGCAACCCATCTTGTACGGTTCTACGATCACTGATTAAGTCAAAATGCAGATAGGCTCTTAACAGGTAAGCGGTTAAATGTATTTCAGTTTGTATGCATCATTGGATTTTGCCGACCTTAAGTGAGATTCTGGCACTGAGCAATCAGCCTCAAGGGGAAGCTGACCAGTGCCCTTGGAAGTCTCAAGAGCAGCCTAAATCAGAGCAATCTAACTCAAAGGCTTCTGTCGCTCAACAGCGAGTTAAAGCAGAGCGAGAATGGTTTGGCGCGATCGCTGCGTTAGAATCTCTGCTGAAGCAAATCAAGCCATCCGATTCTAAAGAAGCTACCCCCGTTCAGGGATTAGTGCTCTCAGGACCTTTGCCTGTGGTGAGCCAAACTGACTTAATTTCTGACTTTGCCACCTGGACATTTTCGGCTGATCCGTCTGCAACGCTAATGGGGTTGCCGTTTCGATTGACTCCGGCGATCGACCAGCCGATTTCAACTTGCGAGACCAATCCTTCCCTGTCCTTGCTACCTGGCGACCCGCTCGCCACTGAGCAGTTTTCTCTAGTGCTGACTGATCACTTCAGTCTGATCATGGTGCTGGGAGATAACGCCAATGGAGAACCCAGTTTTTCTTTCTCGTTTGACCCGGAAGTGCTCGATCGAGTTTGGCAAGTTTTGCGCCTGCGAGTAGTGTTGATGAATGCCCATCAGCTCGGCAAAATGGATGCTCTTGTTCGCCAGTTTCCGGCGATCGAGCCTCACTACAAGTTGGTCACGCAATTTAGTCATCTGGTGCTAACCCATCTCGCAGACCCGATTGAAGAGGCGAAACCTACTCATCTCAGTGAAAGGGTTGTAGAAGCCGTCTTGCACAGAAACCGCAAAAAAGCGTCTGCTCGGAAAGTCGAAGCGAAACAGAAACTTGATAAGCACCCGACTCCTGATGATCTCTCTCAGCGATTGTCTGATGGAAAAGGCACTGATGTAGAGTTGCTGCAAGCGATCGCCCATGAAGTTCGTACCCCACTAGCCACCATTCGGACGTTGACTCGATCATTGTTGAAGCGTCGAGATCTGCCGCCCGATGTGCTGAAGCGCTTGGAGATGATCGATCGAGAGTGCAGTGAGCAAATCGATCGCTTTGGGCTGATCTTCCGGGCAGTGGAGTTAGAAACATCGGCGACGACGATCGCTTGCTCGTCGCTGGCACCAACCTCTCTCTCAGAGGTTCTACAGCAGAGCATTCCTCGTTGGCAGAAGCAAGCGAGTCAGCGCAATTTGACCTTAGACGTAATTTTGCCGCGACAGATCCCAACCGTGGTTAGTGACCCGACGATGTTAGATCAAGCCTTGACTAGCCTGATCGATCGCTCTGCGCGAAGTTTGCCATCGGGTAGCCACATTCAAGTTGAGGTCACCTTAGCCGGAAATCAACTCAAACTTCAGCTTGAGTCTTCAGAGTCGTCTGAAGCGATGGATTCAAAGGTTTCTGATTCGTCGCACCGTCAACCCCTACTGAAATCTCTGGGTCAAGTCCTCATGTTTCAACCCGAAACAGGCAGCCTGAGTCTCAACCTAGCGGTGACCAAAAATCTATTTCAGGCGTTGGGTGGCAAACTAATTGTGCGGCACCGTCCAGAGCAAGGTGAAGTCTTTACTCTATTCCTACCGTTAGAACCTGGCAGCATCGAACCCGGATCGCTACACCACGTTTAATTGATCCCCAATACCTCCGTAGAGACGTTTCAGCGAAACGTCTCCCCCTTTTTTCGCTCTACTCCAGACCCAGTTCGCGCTTAAGAAGGCTAATGGATTTGCTGACAATAAAGTTCTCGCAGGCAATTAATTGGGGTGGACGAATGATGTCTTCTCTCGCCGCAGAAATGGTAGCTTTCACCGCCGCAGAACTGGCATCATCAAAACTGAAGATGGTTTGAGCGCTCCGCACCATCGCATTCATCTTATATTTATCAGTTAATTGCGCGGTCATCACCAGCAAGTCATCTCCTCGCAAACTGTGAATGATTACCTCAGCAACCCCCACCGTTCCTGAACTCAGGCTGACAATGCCCAAACAAGTGCCCTTGGGCAGCGATCGTACCATTTTGATTTCTTTCTCAAAATCGTAGATGTCTACTGGAATCACCCGCGCCGATCGAGGAGTCGCGATCGCTTCTGCCTG
>JBBRMC010000276.1:0-5436 GCA_038231055.1 Leptolyngbyales cyanobacterium | reverse complement strand
TGGGGCGATCGGGAAGTTGATTTGGCAATGACAGAATTGTTTGGCGGATTTCCATCTGAATTCTACAGAGAGTATAACCAAACTTTTCCGTTAGACTTTGGCTACAAACACCGCAAAACTCTCTACAATCTCTATCATATTCTCAATCACTTCAACTTGTTTGGCGGCAGCTATGAATCGCAGTCAAACCGAATGATTCAGCAGCTTCTCAGTTAAAAGAATTTTAGTTTCTGGGCAGCGATCGTAGAGGTTCGCAATCTAGAAGGACGATCGAGCTAAACGCAATCTAAACTCCAAATCGACAGGTTTCTTGATAGAACTTATGGCTATCGTTTCCTAGTTCTATTAAAGTGCGATAATTCCTCAACTCTACTACCCATTAAGGACTTTACTTTGCTGCGTCTGATGGATTTGGTTGTGGCTTTGTAGATTGTGAGAAGGCAAAGAAATGTCTTCCTTGCGCGTCTACTTTCTCTATGCCCCCCAAGGCTAATATCTCTCGTTTGGCGCGGGCTTGAGTCGCCCGATCGTTCATGGCTGATGCCTGTTGATACACCGAACCCCATGCCTGGAATCGCACAAGACGGCTGTCGGGATCGGTCTTTAAAAAATTAGCCGTTTCTTGAAAAATAGCCCCAGCTTCACGATAATCTGGCACTTCATTTGCCCACTTTGATGCCATTTCAAACGAATGGATTGCGCCAGGAGTGTCTCCCAGCAACAGCAGTTGATCGAGTGCAGCATAACGCCACACGGTAAAGGCTTTGGGGTGGTTTTGCGGCGAGAGTGCATCCGTTCCTCGCTTCAAATATTCGAGCGATCGGCTTGGCTCACCTAGCTGATATGACAAGGTGCCTGACAGAAATAGATAGCTATCGACAAATCGAGGATCACGCTGCGTCATCAAATCAAAATATTGGGGACTCAATGAATAACCCGTCTGCTTACGAGCTTCATCATCTCCGTAATATTGCAAGAAGTTGAGAAACGTCCAGTTGGCGATCATGTTGTCGAAGCCAAAGGTAGGCGCTTTCTGCAACAGAGTCAATCGTAAGGTCTCTTGCTGCTCGGCTTGCTGAGGATTCTCAAGCCAAAGAGACCGTTTGTTGAGTTGAAGGCGCTGCATCGTGATGATGCCTGCGATCGCTGCTCCCGCGATCGCGATATGCAGCACCCACGATCGCCAACGGTATTGATTGATACTGACTGCCATAGCAAACAACCTCTCAGATTTGGCTCTTTTGAGACGATATTTCATCTCAAAGTAAGTGGTGAATTAGCTTTCAAAAAACTTAATAAAAATCCCCACTCCTCTCTAGAATATTCCACCAGATTCAGTTACATTGTCATAGAGTTCTGTCTCTAAAAATTCGACTCCTGTGTCAGTGCATCACCATTCCACTTCTAAAGAGACACTTTGTAAACTGTCATAAACTCACTGTGGCTCTCAGTGAAGGTCTGTACTCTAAAGCTAAACTGGCTCTGCGCCTAATTTCGGAGATGGCTTCGCGATCAAGCGCTCTGTCCAATCATTTATAAAGAGAAAACGTTACGATATTGGCAACCGCTTTGTATAGCCGTTATACGGGTCTCTACGAAGCTTGCTTACGGATGCAGCCTCGCTGCGACAGCTATCCACTTCACTCCTAAAA
Source organism: Leptolyngbyales cyanobacterium (assembly GCA_038231055.1). Lineage (GTDB taxonomy): Bacteria > Cyanobacteriota > Cyanobacteriia > Leptolyngbyales > Leptolyngbyaceae > Phormidesmis_A. Next base: position 3,784 of record JBBRMC010000276.1, on the reverse strand, counting down.
CAACTCGATGAATCGACCTACCAGGCGCTTCCCACTTCTCCAAGTTGCCCTTTGCAGTGGCGTAGTGGCTGCTACGGCTACCCTGACGATATTTGGCTCCGATCGCGCTGTCAAGGCGGCTCTGCAAGATAGCCCCAAAACGGTTGTTGACGAAGCTTGGCAGATCGTTAACCGCGAATATGTAGATGGCACCTTCAATCGCACCGATTGGGGATCTGTTCGTCAAGGCTTATTGAATAAGAATTATACCTCGCGGCAGCAGGCGTATGATGCCCTGCGTGATGCCCTCAAGAAGCTGAATGATCCCTACACTCGCTTCATGGACCCCAAGCAATACGAAGCTCTTAGCAGTCAAACCTCTGGCGAGCTTTCTGGAGTGGGCATTCGGTTAGAGCTTGACGAGAAAACAAAAGCGTTAACTGTGGTTGAGCCACTCGAAAACTCTCCTGCAATCAAGGCGGGTGTCAAGGCGGGCGATCGCATCACGGCAATCAACGGCAAATTAACCAAGGGCATGACGGTCGAAGATGCCTCCAACCAGATTCGGGGCGAAGTCGGCTCAAAAGTATCCCTGAGAATTGGACGGACTGGCACCAGCGAGTTTGATCTGCCCCTGACAAGAGCCAGAATTGAGCTACAAGCCGTTCGCTATGGACTTAGACAAGAAGGCAAGAACCGCGTTGGCTACATTCGTCTAAACGAGTTCAGCAGCCATGCGTCTGAGCAGATGCAGCGCGCTATTCAGGATTTAGCGGGTCAAAAGGTTAATGCTTATGTGTTAGACCTGCGGGGCAATCCGGGTGGGCTGCTGCAAGCCAGCATTGAAATTAGCCGTATGTGGATGGACAAAGGCGCGATCGTTCGCACGGTCGATCGTAGGGGCGGTAAAGAAGAGTTTGTAGCAAATAGCAAAGCTCTGACCAAGCTTCCTTTAGCGGTGATTGTCGATGGCAACTCAGCCAGCTCAAGCGAAATCTTGACGGGAGCGTTGAAGGACAACAAGCGTGCTACGGTGATTGGCAGTCAGACCTTTGGTAAAGCCTTGGTGCAGTCAGTTCACTCGCTGTCGGATGGATCAGGGTTGGCAGTGACGATCGCTCACTACTACACTCCCGACGGGACTGATATTAGCCACAAAGGCATCACCCCCGACATCAAAATCGATTTGACCGATGCTCAACGACAGTTTTTGGCGACCAACCCTAAATTGATTGGCACAAAACAAGATCCTCAATATGCACGGGCACTTGCGGTGCTTGAGCAAACGGCACTCGTCCCGTCTAATTCAGCAAAGCTTTCCCAGCAGAGTTTGTTGAATTCTGCAAAGTAGACTGATCAAATTTTGGTGGGCGGGGGCGTTTCTAACAGAAACGCCCCCTATTTTTTAGATCGGAAACGTCACCTTGTATAGCTGAAACAACTCGCCAGGTAGCGTCTTAACGATCTTCCCTCCTTCAGATTTAACAGCCTTTTCCCAAGCAGGTAAGGGATCTAGAAGGACTTCTGCTCCCATATAAGTTTCTAAAATTGCCCAGTTTTCGGCTAACGGCGATTCAGAATTCAGCACATCAAAAACAAAGGTTCCTCCCGGTTTAAGGACTCGCTTGACTTCAGAGAGAACAGTCAGCCAGTAATCGATCGTGTAATAACAGCTAAAGCCCGTTGCGATCGCGAGGTCAAACTGCTTGGCTTCGTGGTGCAACTCGTGAGCCGCGCCCAAATTCACCCCTTTAAACAACTTCGAGTTAAGCTGTGGAGCACGGGCATTCAGCAAATCTCGAGCTATGGCGCTAATCTCTTGCCCATAAAAAAGCGCTCCCCAATCTCGCCAGGGATAGATCAGAAAGCTAACTCCACAGCCAATATCTAGACAGCGCTGATTTTTCTGCGGTTGGGCAAGTTGCCAAAACGGAGAGGTCAGTTTGGCTTGCAAAAGCCCAGAGGCACGCTCCCGAAAGATGGGCATGGCTTGCACTTCTTCCGGGAGGTCAAATGGCTCTCCCCGATATTCCTGGTTAAACCGTTGGGCAACGGCATTAATCTGAGATTGCCAATCTAGGGACTCATTCAAAACGCTTATCCCTTCAGTGCTTTGGTGAAATTTTGGCGATAGGACTTACTAACTAACAAGACAGGCCATAGCAGGGCGAGATAAAACCGTCCTTGACTGAAATTGGTGCGACGAAAGCCTGTCCAAAATTTCCAAACTCCACCACCGTAAGCAACGAGTGCCAAAAAGCCAAGTATTCCCATTTTATGACTCCCAATCGACGATAAAACAAAGAGAATAGAACTACTAGCGATTCTAGCAAGCCCTGATCAACTACTAGGGTGAGGATGTCTCTAAAATGCTGAGAGGAGTGATTGTCCGCAATATTTCTTGAACATGGTGGTCTGGATGACTCAATTTCTTGAAATTAAAACGATTTGCTAATAATCGTCAGGTTTGATGGCACAAAAATCGCTAGCACTGTCAAATAAAGTTAAGCAACCTCTCAAAAATTGAGCGTTGTTGAGTCACACCAGAGTTAAAGGAAAACCAGCAAGGAGACCGTATGCGAGCAGTGCTAATGGCAGGTGGATCAGGAACGCGACTGCGCCCTCTCACCTGTGATCTGCCCAAACCAATGGTGCCGATTCTCAATCGCCCGATCGCTGAGCACATTATTAATTTACTCAAGCGTCACCACATTCGAGAAGTGATTGCGACGCTGCACTATTTGCCTGACATCATGCGAGATTATTTTCAAGATGGCAGTGAGTTTGGCGTGCAAATGACCTATGCCGTTGAGGAAGACCAACCACTCGGCACGGCGGGATGTGTCAAAAATATTGTCGAATTGCTAGATGGCACCTTTTTGGTGATTAGTGGAGACAGCATCACTGATTTTGATTTGACGGCAGCTATTCAGTTTCACAAGCGCAAACAGTCCAAAGCGACCTTAATTTTGACGCGCGTGCCCAACCCAGTTGAGTTTGGCGTGGTGATCACGGACGAGGACTATCGGATTCGCCGCTTTTTAGAAAAGCCTTCGATGAGCGAAATCTTCTCAGATACCGTCAACACGGGCATCTATATTCTAGAGCCAGAGGTGCTTGAGTATTTGCCGTTTGATGAAGAAGCCGATTTTTCTAAAGATCTCTTTCCGCTATTGCTAGAAAAAGATGAGCCAATGTATGGGTATGTGGCTCATGGCTATTGGTGTGATGTCGGAAATCTCGATGCTTACCGAGAAGCTCAATATGATGGGCTGCTGCAAAAGGTAGAGCTGACGTTTCCTTACAGCGAGCGATCGCCGGGAGTCTGGGTGGGCGAAAACACCTATATCGATCCGTCTGTGCGCATCGAGACTCCGGCAATCATTGGCAATAATTGTCGTATTGGTGCCAGAGTGCAAATCGAGGGAGGAACGGCGATCGGGGATAATGTCACCATTGGCACCGATGCTGATCTCAAACGCCCGATCGTCTGGAATGGCGTAATGATTGGCGAAGAAGTGCAACTCCGGGCGTGTGTGATTGCGCGAGGGTCGAGGGTCGATCGTCGAGCGCATGTGTTGGAAGGGGCGGTGGTGGGTCCCCTATCGAGCATTGGTGAAGAGGCGCAGATTAGCCCTAATGTGCGAGTATGGCCCAGCAAAAGCGTCGAGGCAGGGGCAACGCTCAACACGAATCTGATTTGGGGATATACTGCTCACCGCAATCTCTTTGGGCAGCGCGGCGTGTCAGGACTCGCAAACGTCGATATTATTCCAGAGTTTGCCGTTAAGTTGGGTGCCGCTTA
>JBBRMC010000275.1:0-5448 GCA_038231055.1 Leptolyngbyales cyanobacterium | reverse complement strand
GTTGTGGTGGTGATGGGATGAACTTCGCCGTAGCCCACACCAAAGGTTGTGATCACGACCATATAAACGGCATCTATGAGTGACCAACCAGCGAGCATATAACCCGCTGTAGCCGTGATTAGTGTAGTGATAAAAAATAGCGCTCCTATGAGGATGCGTTTTAGTGATCCCTGCATACACTGTTGCCTGAAGTCTTCTCCCTATTCATAAACGGTCAAAGCAACCTTTGTCTGTTTCACTAATATCTTTTGATATTTGGGGATGGTAAGGAGTTGGTTTGTCGATCTTTAGCTCTAGAAGATGGGCTTGTACTAAATCTTTCAGAATTGAACTCTTTGCTAGAATTTTTTGTCTCACCATCTTGACTTTAAAAAACTCAAGGGCAAAGCATTGAGTTAAATGCCTCGCCCCGTCAGTTATTTTGCAGATTTCTAAAAGGGTAATCTTTTTGATCAGGAGTTGCGTTTAGCATTCCACGCAGCGCCTGCCCCCGCTCCAACTCCTGCGATCATTCCGGTTGCCATTCCTTCTATCGTTTTGAAGATCGGACTTTGGGTGAGACACTGATTGGTCAACACCTCTGCTTGTAAACACTGACTCCCTTCTGCCCAACTGGCAGTTCCTCCTACAACCACACCTGCGGCACTGCACAGCAGGATTAATAGCAAGGAACGATGTTTTTTTCTACCCATAGGATGATGACAAATTGCAACACTATATTTGGATTCACTCTAATCTACCCGTTTACCGGAGCAATTTTAACTCCGAAGTTAAATTTTTAGTGTTGCAATCTAACTTTTGGCATAAATTTCGACTCTTGAATTTAATCGATGCGGAGATTAAACGGTAATCGGACATAGACCCCTCTCGGATCGTTCATAGCACGAAGGGATTCGAGGTCTGACTGAATTTTTTTGAACTCGCTAGTAAAGGGATCACTGACAGTTGCTTTGGTTTCGGCACCCCCTAAGAACTGACTCAGGAGTTGTTGCTCAAAGGTGCTTTTTTTAGGATATTCTTCTAAGTGCCAGTCGTCGCCGAGTTTTGCGCGGGTCGCGGCTTCTTTGACAGCATCCTCTAATCCGCCCAGTTCATCGACTAGACCGAGGGATTTTGCCTCCATACCTGACCAAACTCGACCTTGAGCGATCTGGGCAACTTTCGATTTTTGAAGTTTGCGAGAGTCCGAGACTTTTGTCAGAAACTGGTCGTAGATTTTGTTGACCGATCGCTGCACCAATTCCAATTCTTCAGGAGTTTTGGGGCGACTAATGGTTTGGCTGTCAGCAAAGCGTCCTGTTTTAACCACATCCCAAGTCAGACCATTTTGATTGGCGATCTTTTGAATATTGGGCTGCAACCCAAACACCCCGATCGAGCCTGTGATTGTGTTCGGTTCGGCAAAGATCCGATCAGCGTAGGTCGAAATCCAATAACCTCCTGATGCGGCTACATCGCCCATCGACACCACGACGGGTTTTACCTTGCGAGCTAAGACGAGTTCTCGTTGAATAATTTCAGATGCAGTTGCGCTGCCACCGGGACTGTTGACCCGCAACACGATTGCCTTTACCTCGTCGTCTAAACGCAGATCTCGGATTTGTCGAGCTAAGCGATCGCCGCCAACTTGTCCGGCTGTGCCTTGTCCGTTGACGATTTCACCGTCGGCATAGATCACCGCAATTTGATTTTTGGTGTTGCTCTTTTTGGGTTGGTCTTCAGCAACTTTGGCATAGGTTTTGAGAGCGATTTGACGAAACGATTTATTCTCTTCGTCTTCTCCGGTCAACGTCTTTAACTCTGCCGATATCTCATCCGAATAAGCAACCTTATCTGTCAAGCCGCTTTTCCGCGCTTCTTCTGGGTTCAAAATGCCCTGATTATCTGCAATCTTTTGAAGCTGCCGGACGGTCATTTTGCGATCTTTGCTGGTCGTTGTGAGAAACTCACTCCACAAATCGCCTAAGAGTTTCTCGGTTTGCTCTTTGTTGGCAGGGCTGCGTTTTGTCAGCAAATAGGGTTCGACGGCTGATTTATATTTGCCGACTCGTGTGACCTGTACGCCGACCCCAAATTTCTGCAACGCCCCCGCATAAAACATACTTTCAGAACTGAGACCATTGATTTCTAGCTGTCCGATCGGGTTCACCGCGATCGAGTTTGCCACCGATGCCAGGTAATATTCGCGCTCTTTCCAATCGACATCGTAAGCGTAGATTTTTTTCCCAGCCGCTTTAAATCGCGTCATGGCTTTACGAACTTCTTTAAGGGTGGCGAATCCAGAAGAGCTATTGCCATCGCTTCCGTGAAGATAAAGGGCAATAATTTTAGGATCTTGAGTTGCGTGGTCGATCGTGTCTAAAACTCTACGAAGACTGATAGTGTCTGTTCCACTTCCAGAGAGGGCATCACTGACAACATCACGAGCGCTGGAGTTGGGGCGAGAGTCTGTGATGGTTTGAGACAGATCGAAGACCAACACTGATTTGTCCTTCACTTGCGGTCCGGTGTCTTTGGTTGCGGTTGCAATAATGAGGAATAGCAACCCTCCGACACTCAGTCCTAGAAAAATGAAAATGCCCAGTAGGGTTGCAAATGTGTGTTTAAGAAAGTCACGCATATAAAGTGAAGGGTAGGATTGAGAGATCTACGATCGTGCCTGCATGTATCTTAAGGTTGAACCCGCGATCGTCTTTCTATGCTAAACGCTCTTCTCAAACTCAGCAAAAGTTCAGCTATTTGTAAGAGGTTTGAGGAGTAGCTGTCCTTTTCGTTCATTCAGTACAGACATCTTGATGGCTTTCTCATAGTCTGTAGAAGAGTGACCACCAGAGAACCTTTAAATTTTGAATGGCTCATTCCATCTAAAATCTAAAATCTCCAATCCAAATTCCTACTGCTATGGCGAATCTTACCCCAAGCTCCAGTTATAGTCTGACCATTCGCACTGAAGTGCCTAACCGCCCTGGTATGTTAGCAACGGTGATTCAAGCTATCTCCACGCTCGGCGGCAACATCGGACAGATTGATCTCGTTGACCAGACTCGTGATGTGTCAGTGCGAGAGATGGTGGTCGATGCTGCCAGCACTGACCACGCAAACGAGATTGTGCAGTCTATTAAGTCGCTCCCCAATGTCAAAGTCTTGAGGGCTGACGATCGGACATTTGCCCTGCATCAAGGTGGCAAAATCACGGTGCAAAGCAAGGTGTCGCTGAGTAGACAATCCGATTTAGCAATGGCATACACACCAGGGGTCGGTCGCGTTTGTATGGCGATCGCTCAAGATCCCGATCGAGTTTATGAGCTGACCGTCAAAGGAAATATGGTGGCGATCGTCACAGATGGCAGCGCAGTTTTGGGATTAGGGAATCTCGGACCTGAAGCCGCAATGCCCGTGATGGAAGGCAAAGCCATGCTGTTTAAAGAATTTGGCGGCATTGATGCCTTTCCGATCTGTCTGGCAACACAGGATACGGATGAGATCGTCGAAGCCGTGAAGATGTTGGCTCCTGTGTTTGGGGGTGTTAATTTAGAAGACATTGCCGCGCCGCGCTGTTTTGAGATTGAGACTCGTCTTCAGCAAGAACTCAATATTCCGATCTTTCACGACGATCAACATGGAACGGCGATCGTCTCCTTGGCGGCGCTCTCGAATGCGCTGAAGCTAGTCAAAAAATCCATTACTGATGTGCGGATTGTGATTAACGGGGCTGGGGCTGCTGGAGTCGCGATCGCACGTCTGCTCCGCAAAGCTGGAGCCACTCAGATCTTGATGTGTGACTCTAAAGGCATTCTCTCGCTTGACCGGGCTAATTTGACCGACCAAAAGCGCGAGTTCGCCATTGAGATGAAAGGAAACTTGACGGATGCGATGAAAGACGCAGATGTGTTTCTAGGCGTAAGTGCGCCGGGAGTTGTCTCTCCTGAAATGGTGAAATCAATGGCAAAAGACCCGATCGTCTTTGCAATGGCAAACCCGGTTCCAGAGATTCAGCCAGAACTCGTGCGTGATGACGTGGCAGTGATGGCAACAGGTCGCAGTGATTACCCTAATCAAATCAATAACGTTTTAGCGTTCCCCGGCGTGTTTCGCGGAGCGTTAGACTGTCGTGCGTCTAACTTTACGACGAATATGTATCTGCAAGCTGCGTTAGCGATCGCGTCTCTGGTTTCAGAAGCTGATCTAAGCCGAGAAAATATCGTGCCATCCGTGTTTGACGATCGAGTCGCAACGGTTGTTTCAGCCGCTGTTCAAAAAGCTGCTCGCGAAGATGGAGTCGCCAGAAAATAGATAGGGAAGGCAGAGAAGAGAAGATGCAGAACTCTTAGATTAGAAAAGGTTGAGGTCATCTTCTCTTTTTCTTCCCTTTTATTTCACCCGTTTTGCTGCCGCATCTAGCTGAGAACGAACTGCGTGAGTCGCAACTCCATCAACTCGCAACCCTACCTGGGCTTGAAACTGGCGCACAGAGGTTTTTGTCGCATCATCATAAAAGGGGACGATCGATAAGTTGTTTCGCAACACGAGCTTTAAATTATTTCTAAGATTTCTGATCACACTCGCGGCGGTCTCCTGAGTCGGTTGATCGGCTCGACCTGTTTCTGACAATCCATACCGCTGCTGAAAGCCTCGAACCGCTCGAACTGCTGGGGCATCAGTTAGCGGTCTATCTGGATTCACCTCGTAGCCCAAACCTAACAGCACGGCTCGAAAGTCAGTTTCGTCATAGAGAGTTCCGATCGGAACCGAGCTTGCAGGAGGAGTCGTGGGCACGATCGGGGCTGGCTGCCCCGGCAACGGAATCGCATCACTGACCAGATCTCGAATCCTCGAATACGTCTCCAATGAAGCAATTCCGGTTTCTGGCAAATTGTTTTGACGCTGAAATAGCGCGACTGCATTTTTAGTTTGCGATCCATAAAATTGGCTGCCAGGTAGCTGTGGGCTGGGCTGCATGAGGCGGTTCAGACTCGTCTGCATATCGCTAACCAAACTCGCTGCTCTATCTTGAGTGGGAATGTTTAAAGTGCCATCTACAGGCAACCGATATTGGGTCTGAAAGTCTCGAATCGCCTGCTGAACCCTGACATCGGTGATCGGAGTTCCTGGAGTGACGGGATAGCCCAAGCCCATTAGCACCGACACAAATTGGTCAGCAGTATAGTCTTGACTGCGGACAGCCCACGCTGCCTGACTACCTACCACCCATGCCAAGCTAACCAGCGCCGGGACGATCGCAGAATTAAATCGATTCAACATCTCACACACTTCCCTCAAATCAACTGATAGGCGAATCTACTCGACGATTCTAAAGCGAATGCGATGGTGAGTTGACAGGCTTTGCTTTGTTGCTTTAACCACTCACTCAGGGATTACTCACTATACGCCAACGACAACGCCCTGAATTTAGCCATGACCTACAGCTTAAGAATTGCCGATTTGCCT
>JBBRMC010000274.1:0-5455 GCA_038231055.1 Leptolyngbyales cyanobacterium | reverse complement strand
GTGGTCAACGTTTCTAGACCAATCAACCCTCGACGGTGCCCTTTTTGGTTAGACATTCCTAAAAAGATTGCGTCTCCCCGTTTAGGATTGCGATAAAAGCGCGGAGATGCATTGATGTAAGTTGAGGCGCTGTTGACCCCTAAAGCAAATTCTCGACTTTCTTGATAAGACTCGGTGGCGAGACAATCGGCATGACCACTGCTGTATTGATTGATCCAGTCAATAGCGGCTCGTAAATCATCCACCACTTTAAAGGCGACGATACGATCGAGATATGCTTGGTTCCATTCAGACTCCTCAGCGAAGAGCAATTCTGGAAACTCAGCCATTAAGCGATCGTCACCTCGAATTTCAAACCCCTTCTCTCTTAAACTGCTCCAAAGCCGGATGAGCGAGGAGGGATTTTGGTGGGGATGAATTAAGACTTTCTCGATCGCGTTCACGGGGTCAGGCTCACTCATGTGGCTGTCTTGAATCATCCAGCGAGCCACGTCTAAACTGCCAGACGGTGACCAATAGAGATAGCAGTTGCCGATCGCTGACTTTAACACAGGCGCGGTAGACTGACGCACCACTTGCTGCACCAAACTCGGTCGCCCGTAGGGGATCACTAGATTCAAATAGCGGTCTTGAATCACCAAATCTCGAATTGATGCCCCCTGATCAGCCGGGAGTGTCTGCAAACAGTCGAGAGGCAACTCAGCATCTTCAAGCGCAAACTGAAGGGCTTGAGCGATCGCGGCATTGGAGTGACTCGCCTCACTGCCGCCTTTGAGAATCAAGCTGTTGCCCGTCTTGATACACAAGCCTGCGGCGATCGCCCCCAAATCGGGAAACGCCTCATACACCAAGGCAATCACGCCGAGCGGCATCAACTGAGAATACGTTTGGCACTGGTCTACCTGAAAATTTGCCGTCATCACTCGCCCGATCGGGTCTGGCAACTCGCTCAGGTGCTGCAAGATCTGAATGGTGTTCTGAATCCGCTCTGGGGTTAGCTTTAACCACTCAAGCAGCAGATCGGGAACCGCCATTTCTCGGCTCATTTCTAGATCTAATGTGTTTGCCTCTAAGATGTCGTTTTGCTGGTTCTTTAAAGCCTTTGCCATCGCCTGCACTGCCCGACTGCGAACCGTGCCCTTAGCGGCTGAAAGCTCTAAGGAAGCATGATAGGCGTTGCGAACGACACTGGCTAGATCAAGGGAAGTTTCAAAAAGTTCGGGGGTCATTGGGCTAACGGCGATAGGCTAACCAAACCATGAGCGCAGGCAAAACCGCCAACAGCAGCGCCACGATCGCCCACAAAATGATACTGCCACCTGTGCCAGAGTTGAGCGCTACTGGGAGCCAAATGCTCAACAAAACCAGGAGAATGCCGAGTGCTAATGGTAAATAGCTGTCGCCTAAGCCGGGATGAACGACATTCCATTGATGTCCTGTCCAGCGCCACGATCGCTTGTAGGGGTAGGTCGTTGACAGTTGCTCGATCACATAGCCACCTTCTTCGACCACAAAAATTTGTTGACAGCGATTACAGCCAAACGCTTCGGTTAGGGTAATCGGAGTCAATCGTCCATGACGACGACACGGACAGGGATAATCGCTATTTAGTTCGATCTTGTGAGCTTTTGGGGATTGCACAAGCGACGAGGGGCACGAGAGGTTTTGAGATCAAAAGGAGTCAAGACAGGTGGGCAAAGAGGCTGCGGGTGAGACTTGCCCTGTTGCGAATTTTATCACCCTCTTTCTGGGTACAGAGCCTACCTTAAGAATCAGTTGAGATTTGCGGCAAGAAGTGATCGATTAATAGCCACTATTCCAGTGCATTGACAAATTATGAACTGAGTGACCGGGTTTGGTTTCATCGTCGATCGCGTTGACCACTCTCCGATAAATGTCTTCAGCTTGCTGAGGAGAGTTGCCAATGCTAGTCAAACCGAGTTTGCCAAATTCTGATAGACAACCCATTAAGTGAAAGACGGTGCCCGTCTCGGTGCTGGTGTCAAAGTGAAGCTGATGGTAGGCAATGATATCCATCAGGTCGTTGGGCAATAAGCCTCGATAGTGGTCTCGTTGCAGATTGTCGGTGGCTTTGTAATATTTAGCGCGCCCCTGCTGACTATAGAATAGACCGCTGGCGAGATCATAGCGTCCGTTGGTGAGAAACTTGAGGGTCATGAAGGGGTGAGTCGTGCCGCCTTTGCGGAGGTTAATCTCGATCGCTTGAAAGTCCCATTCGCCGGTATCGGGATGACGGACTGCGACAAAATCTAACCCAAATCGCTCGATTACGCCTTTTTTTGCCAACGTCTTGCCCACTCGCAAGCCCAAATCTTGCAGTTGCAGTCGATATGATTCATCGGCTGGAAAACTGCAACCTAGATAGATTTGACCGCTTGGTCCGCCGAGAATTTGGTCGTGGGTGGAGAGAATTTCGACTTCTCCGACGGGCGTGACGCGACCCTGAACGCTGGGCGATCGCTTATCGTTTCCTTCGATGAATGCCTCGGCGATCGCGCCCAATTCGGGAATGCGACTGCCATAATTCTCCCAAGTTTCGGCTCTTGACTCGAAGTGCAGGGCGGAAAATTTATCGAGAATCGTGGTGACTCGCTGCGTATGCGTTGCTGCTCCGGGGGCAATTTCTTGAAGGGGACGCAGATCGAGCAACGCGTTGCCTTCTCCCGAAAAGCCTTCGTTAAGTTTGATGACAACCCGTTTGAGATCAGGCTGTCGCTCCCAAAGTTCTGCGGTGGCGATCGCTAACTCTTTGGCATCGTGAACCAACAGACTGCCATCGGGATGAGGTACGCCGCTTTCGGCAAAGATCTGGCGACTGCCACTTTTGGTGCCCCACTCCAGCAAATCGGGATCGAGGGCAAATAAAGGGATGTCTAGCTCAACTGAGAGATCTCGCTCTAGGGTGGTGGAGTTATAGCAGATCATATAGGCACGATCGTGATTGATTGCCTGCCGAATTCGCTCTATGAGTCGAGGTCGCTCAAGAATTTTCTGACTCAATGGCTTAGTCGCACTGTCATAGGTCGAGAGCAACAGCAGCCGATCGCGGGCATGAGAAAAGGGAATGCCGGGCAAGAGTTGCAGATAGTAGTCAATCACGCTGGGATGGAGCGGCTGTGATGTGAGGTAGATTAGCCGTGTCCGAGGGTTTCTCAACCGAATCAGAGAAAACAGCAGCCGTTCTTCGTAGTGCGAAAAGCCCTCAATTTTTAAGAGTTCTCGCTGGTCGATGCTGATGGAGGGAATCACCACAATATCGGCATCGCTGAGGTCAAACTGGTCTGTTTTGCGCCAGCGATCGCGCAATTGGTCTTGAAGCTGCTGAAATTTGGCGATCGGCGATTCTAAATTGAGCGTGTCCATGACGACTATTTCCCCCACTGATGGGATATGAGTGATCATACAGATCGAATTGTGATTGGCAATACGTGCGGAAGGCTGAAATGGAAAAAAACGCATTGCGACGATCGCTGTTAGCAAATCGCCGATCGCGATCACGAGAAGACTGGCAGCGATCGAGCCAGCAAATTTGTGACCATTTAAAAACGTTGTCTCTAGTTCAGCAGTCCAAAACAATTTTGGCTTACTTTGGTTTCAGACAGGAACCTGATCTGAGTTTGCTCTTTTCGCTACCTAAAATTTGGGGCTTTCCGCGCTGTGTAGAGCAGTCTTTGTCGTGGCATAGTCTTTCACCCGATTTTCCTCCTAAAACTGGGGCTTACGGAATTCTCGAACCGTCTGCTGAGAGTCCGATTGTGCTATCCGATCAAGTGGATTTAATTCTCGTGCCCTGTGTTGCTTGTGATTTGAGGGGCTATCGATTGGGCTACGGAGGGGGCTTTTACGATCGTCTCCTCAGTGCGCCAGACTGGAGGGAAAAACCCACGATCGGAATTGTGTTTCAATCTGCGGTCGTTTCTGAATTGTCGATCGACCCTTGGGATTGTCGCCTACAGGGAATTTGCACCGAGCAGGGATACTTGGGAATTTCCTAATAGTTGGCTCGCTCTCTCCGCCACCGAAAAAAGTCTTCTAAAACGTCTTGTAATCTGGTGTTGTGCTTGAGCCGTTGAGAGTCCCATTCGATCGCAATACGGGTCAGAATCTCAGAAAACGTAAAAGACGGAAATGCTAAATTTTTGAAGATTTGAATCTTGAGTTTTTGATGAATTGCCAGGGCGATCGTACCAATCAATTCACTCGCGTCACTGCCAATAATGTGCGCTCCTAAAATCTCGCCATTTCGGCGGGTGATCACTTTGTAAACGCCTGTGGTCTGATGTTGAATCTGCGCCTTGGCTAAGGGTTTGAAAAATTGCCGCACCACTACAACATCCTTGCCATAGGCTCGGGTGGCTTGAGACTCAGTTAAGCCAACCCACGCAAGCTGCGGATTGGTAAATATGACTTGCGGAATCTGACGATCGTCAATCTTAAACCATGGAAAAAACAACGCATTCTTTAAGGCGATGTTAGCTTCTTGTCGAGCGGTCGCGTGAGAGCGACTGCCGCAAATATAGATACGATCGTGCACCGTTTGCAGTTTAGTGTTGACGCGCACCGGAAACAAAACGCCCATCGCTTCTAGATTCAACGACTCTAAATTTGGCTGTGACCCGGCTGCTAATAAAATCTCATCGGTTTCGATCGCTTCATCACCCGCCTGAACCCATTTCTTGGATTGAATTTTTCTCACCTGAGTCACAGGAGTGTGGGGCAACACCCGAATTCCTTCTGCTTCTAATTGAGCTTGTATTAGAAACGCAACTTCTCGATCGGCGGTTTCTAAAATTTCACGACTCAGAATTAAAGTGACGTGAGAACCCAGTTGGTTAAGGGTTTGTGCAAGTTCGATGCTAACCTCATCATCGCCAATAATTACCAGAGTTGATGGTAGGATTTTGCCTAAAGTTTCAGGCGTTAAATAATCGATGGTTTGCAATCCTGCAATGGCTGGAATTAGAGAAATCTGCTCGGTTGCGATTAAGAAAGCTCGCGATCGTAGCACTCGTCCATCTACTACAAAACCAGTCTGGGGCTTGCGGCAAAATTCACCGACACTGGCAATAAATTCGATGCCTAGCGAAGCCAAGACTGCGGGTGATTCCAATTCTTGAAGACTGGCAGCGATCGTCTCTGCCCATTTTTTTGCCTCCGTCAGTTGGGCTTCTCCCAAAACGATGTCTGGCTCATAGAGGCTGAGTTGATTTGTAAGATCGAGGCTCTGAGCGATCGCTCCAGTTTCTGCAAAAGCCCGACGAACCATCGTCGAATCGGAGCAAGGGTTTTGCTCTACGATCGCGACTCTCGCCTTTAATCTGGCAGCAGAGATAGCGGCGTGAATTCCCGCAGGGGTGTTTCCGATAACAACCAAATCATAGTCAACTGCCATAAAGCGTCTATAAAACGTCAGTTAAGCCTGTGATCAGCCGTC
>JBBRMC010000273.1:0-5500 GCA_038231055.1 Leptolyngbyales cyanobacterium | reverse complement strand
TTTCTTTTCTGGAGGGCTAGTCTCTACGATCGGAATCGTAAAGTGAAATTGACTACCGAGATCTTTGCCGTCTGACTCTGCCCAGATGCGCCCGCCCCAGCCTGCGATGATTTGGCGACAGATGGCGAGTCCGAGTCCGGTGCCTCCGGTGGTGCGACGCAAGGCTCCTTCTTCTTGATAGAAGCGATCGAACACGGTTTCGAGCCGATTTGATTCGATGCCTCGTCCGGTGTCAGAGATGGTAACTTCTAGCATTTTGCTATCGTTGCAATGTGCCTCAATGGTGATCTGCCCGTCAGAGCCGGTGAATTTGCACGCATTGTCGAGCAGCTTAGAAATGACTTCCACGAGCCATTCGCCATCGACTCGCACGAGAGGTAACTTTGCTGAGAGCCGAGTCGTGATTTTAGGTAGCGATGTGTCGTATTTGTGCGACTGAAAACTACTAAGGGCGAGATCGACGCATTCTTCAAGGGGCAACGGTTCGAGCCGCCACTCAATGCGACCGCTTTCAAGGCGAGAGAGGGTGAGGAAATCTTGAATCAACTTCCGCATCCGATCGGCATCTGTCAGCGCTGAGTTAAGCATCACCTGACGCAAATCGGGCGACATATCAGGTTCGCTAGCGAGGCTTTCGAGGCAGACTTGAATCGTTGAAAGCGGGGTTCGTAACTCGTGCCCAGTAATCGCGATCAGATTGCTTCGGGTGCGATCAAGCGCCTCTAACTGCTGGTTGAGGTCTTCTAAGTTAGCGTAAGCTTCGGCTTGAATCAGGGCAATCCCGATTTGAGTGGCGATCGCTTCAACCATCTCCAATTCGCTGCGCTCTAGCTTGTGCGGAGCGGCATTGCAGTAGTGCAGCTCGACCATTCCCAATAGCTGATTTTGGTTGAGAACGGGCACCATCAGCCACGATCGAATCTGTCCGTTTTGAGTGAGAAGACGTTGATCGCCGAACCGCTCATCAGCGTCTGTGTCTTCAACATAAACTGGCTCTTGCTTTTGAACGACTTCTTGAAAGAGCGGATTTGCCTGTAATAACCAGGTTTGTTCAACCAGTGAGTGTGTTTTAGCAACCGCCTGATTTTTGGCATTGCCTGATTTGGAATAGCCGCAGCTTCCTAAAAACTCATGCTCTAACGTTGCCGTCTTATCGGTTGACTTGCACCGATAAATTAGACAGCGACCCGCTCCCAGTGCGATGCCCAACTCTTGCACCGCTACTTGCAAAATCTCATTTGGATTTAACGATCGCCGTACCGCCGCCGTGATGGAATTGATCAACCGCTCTTTGCGTTCTTTCTCAGCGATCGAGCGATAGGCTTTGGCTAACTTATATTGTCCGGCTTGGAGGTAAGTGACGAGTCGCTCAGCAAAAGGACCCGGATCGACCTGATTGAAGCCAATATTGGCATCAGTTTTGAGCTTTGCCAACATCAGCTCAGTTTTAGTTGCCAAGTCAGGACGGTAGCGCTGAATTCGGGTGAGTAATAGCTCTGCTGCTTCGCAGACCACTTGACGATCGAACGTCCAGATTCCTTCAAAGCGTCGAGATTGATCGACGTGCAAATCTTGAATGTTGGCAGGCGGGTCAGGTTGTCGTCGCTCACGGCAGATCAAACAGGAGGCATAGTGTTCTCCTAGCACCACCAAATGCCATTCTTGGCTGAGCGCATCGGCTGGCTCAAACGAGATCGTTTCATAATCTTGAGAGCGATCGGAGAAATCAGTTTCAGGAGCCGCCAACACATAAACCTGCTCCGTGCGTTCTGCAATCCGCAAATATCGATGAGCTTCTTGCCGATAAAATCTCTCTCGCTGAAAGCTGGCAATCACTAAGGGACGATCAACCCCCGCTAAAACTTGGTCTTCCATCGCGTGTGAGAGAGCGGTGAGCGAAGACTTGAAATAGAGTTGAGAGCGAATCTGAGGAAGGGCTTTTAGGAGGTCTTCGAGGATTGATTCGGAGATGATCATCGATGGTGCTCTACCAGCCAGACTGGATAATATTCGGCAAGCCGGGATGGAGTGCCTAACTAACAAACCGAATAGGTGGGAGGTTCTCAACAGGAACCGCAGCAGAAACGGCATGAGCCACGACTCTGCCTAAAATTGTAAAGGCTTAACGTCATTCTGTTGCTATCTCCTCGTCTTTCTTAACCACTAGAGACATTGGTGAGATGTCAACTCTTTGTGCCAGAGATGCGGGATGTGTTCCTGTCAATCTCATTCTCGGTCTAGTGGCTTCGGCAGCGCAACACTACTGCTCTAACAACACTACGGCATGGGCGGCGATCGCTTCTTCGCGTCCAACTGCGTCGAGTTTTTCGTTGGTGGTGGCTTTGATCCCGACTCGATCGGGCGACAAGTTGAGAATTGAAGCGAGGCGCGATCGCATGGCTTCAATATGGGGCTTGAGTTTTGGTCGTTCAGCCACTACTACTGAGTCAATATTGCAGATCTGCCAGCCTTTGTCTTGAATCAACTGATGCACTTGTGCCAGCAAGACCAGGCTATCGGCTCCCGCCCATTGAGGATCGGTCGGCGGAAAATAGTGCCCGATGTCTCCCAGGCTCAAGGCTCCTAGCATGGCATCCATGATTGCGTGGGTGAGAACATCGGCATCACTGTGCCCTAGCAGCCCAGTTTCGTGATCGATTTTGATGCCTCCTAAGATTAGGTCGCGTCCGGTGACAAGGCGGTGAACGTCGTATCCATTGCCGATTCTGATGGTCATGGGAGATTAATCGATCAAGTTCCTAAGGACTGTGGATTATTAAGATCGGGGTTTGCCCTCTCCCGGAAGGAACTTAGAATCCTTGTTCTCTTCTCCCGGTGAAGGGATGAGGATGAGGGTGAAGATCTCGACGTAATAAATCCACGTTCCTTAGGAATGCGGATTTATTAAGGTGCAACGTCTCACCCTCACCCTAGCTCTCTCCCCAAGGCTACCGTGTACACACAAATCGTTGATCGCTTCGTTTCAGTCGGCTTGTGCCCCCTAAATCCCCCAAAATTGAGGGACTTTGACCCTGAGCAATGGCTTAAACTCTGAACCTCTTTCTGGCTCAAAGTCCCCCAGAATGGGGGATTTAGGGGGCGAAAGATTTTGGCAATGACGGGATCGATCAACTTGTGTGTACACAGTAGCTCCCCAAGGAGAGGGAACAAGACTCTACTAGCTCCCTTCTCCTTGGGGAGTAAGGGTTGGCGAGGGCTTCGCCCCACTTCGTGAGGAGGGCAGAAGACGCTCACAAGTCTTACAGGTTATTTAATTCACGATCTAAGCATTCAGACTTTAGCTTACTTTGTGTTGGGGTCAATTTGAGAAGTCGGTCTGCGTCGCTTTTCAACGATGTTGCGCGGTGCTATGAGCTGTCCCTGAGAAAACCGTTTTTTAAGGCGATCGAGGGTCGCCCAACCTAGTCCAGACAGCAATATTGTGACACCTGAAATGCCCGCCGCCAATGGAGCGTTGAGCCAAAGGGGCAGAATTGGAATCGTGGCAAGTCCGATCGTGCCAACTCCAAGACAAATGGATTGAATTTGCTGAATTTTGGCAAGGGCAGTGCGACAACTGGCGCAGTGTTTGGTGTGAGAGTGATAGCGATCGAGCAATGATTCTTCTGACAAGGCAGGAGTCAACGCTTGATTCTCAAAGGGATTAGCTTGATATTGATTAACCCACTGCCGCAACTCGGTTACAAAGCGATCGGCTCTAGTGGGCAGATAAAAAGCTTTGGCAAAATTGGAACTACCGCCGTGATTTTCTAAATAGCGCTCTTGCCGATGGAGGAAAATTTGATCGTCTTCGAGAATGGCGTTTTGGTTGATGTGAGAATACCAACGCGGCGTGAGTTTAATGAAAAATGCTGGAAACTTTGAGGAAAACTTAAACGGAAAAATTGCAAACAGCCGACACTCCCCCTTACGAATTGGAGTGGCATAAACGACGGTGAGCGTTCTACCAAACTGTTTTGAGGTGAGGTCGTGCCACATCAAGCCCGGAGCAATGAAAGTTGTGTCTTGCCGTCCTAACGTGCCGCGCCTGGGACCTTCTTCCCATACGCCTCGGAAGCCTTGGCGATCGGACTCCACAATCTCTAAATCGACGGGCATAGCATTGGCGCGATTGCCGACTGATTTGTGATGCGTGAAGGACAAGTGACTGGAGTCAAGGACATTTTCTAACAGGGTCAGAGCATCGTAGGGTAAATCGCGGAAGGTGTTGAGACAAACCCACTCGCTCGGAGACTCGTCTAGCGCCTCCACGATCGGAACCGTGACGTTTTGAGCATTTTGAGGTTGACCTGCATAGACAAATAACAAGCCCTGCCGCACAGCAGTCGGTAGCGAGGCGACACAAGCTCGTTTGGATTGATGAGCCACTGCATCTGCGTGTTGCTGGGGAATGCGATCGCAGTGTCCATCTCCGGCAAATGCCCAGCCATGATAAGGACATTCTAGTAGACCATCTTCAGCAATTCTGCCTTGGGATAAAGGTGCGAGGCGATGAGGGCATTGGTCATCAAACACTCGCCAGGACTGAGTTTGCCGATCCCACCAGATGACGAGATCGCGTTCCATCAGCGTAAAAGTCGTCAGGGTTGTCTGATCTAAATCTGCGAGATAGGCGATCGGATACCAGGCTTCTTTCCAGTCAAATCGAGTTGGGTCACTGCCCCCCGCTTGAAGAGAACAATGATCGAGTTGAGGAGATGCGATCGATTCCAAATTCATACAGGACGCACGGGGCAAGGCTAACCCTTCAATTTTATCGTGTCTGCGTCGAGTGTGAAGATTTATTAACTCAAGATTGGCGTGCCGCATCAATGCAGGTTTGGAGTGAGGCAGTGGTTTTAATTGCCTGAATGTTGACGTGAGAAGCACAAGCCCGATAACCCAGTGTGTGAAGGGTTTTGATTAAGTGCGATCGCTTGGGGATATCCATTTTGCCGCGTTTGCCGATTTCTCCAAGGGTGTAGAAATAAGGTGGCAACTCTGACTCGTCTGCCATCAGGTTGAGTAAGGCAGATTGTTTTAACCATTGCCACTGGGCTGCAAGATTGGCTAGTTTGTGCAATTGCTGTGGGTTGTGCAACGCTCCAAGCCACATTGCGCCGCTAATCGTCAACCAATGCCCATCGTAAGGGCAATCAGTTCGTCCCAATTCCCGCCACGAAACAGTTTGATAATTGCCGCAGCGATGACAATAGCCCAACAATCCATAGGTTTGACTATCCAAACAGGGATAGGCAACTAAGCGCAGCATTACCCGATACGTTTCGCCTAAAAACAGCGAGAACACAGGCTCAACTCCCAATCCTTGAGCCGCCGCAGTTTGCTGAATGCTGCCGATCAAGATTCTCAACCCTTGCTCATGAGCGGCTGGATGAGAACGGGCATAGCTTCCATAAAGGGCTAAACAGGCATCAGGGGCGTGTCCGGTTGTGGTGCGTCCATCGGTGCTGGTGACATAGAGCAAGCCTCCGATCGCAAC
>JBBRMC010000272.1:0-5500 GCA_038231055.1 Leptolyngbyales cyanobacterium | reverse complement strand
TCTACCTCGACGATCGGATTGCCACCGATTCCTAAAACGCCTAACAGCACCGTAAAAATTCCGTTGGGGCAAGACCTGACTCCACCAATCCCGCCTGCTACGTCGTTGTATAAATTCCAAGATCCGCTTGTGCCTTACAGCAGTCCAATCTTGCCGCCTGCGCCGCCTGTCCTTCGGTTTCCTTCAACGACTACCATCTTTCCCGATTCGTTGCTCGCGCGAATGTTGAATCCGACCCGAAGCACGAATAGACCGACTCTACCCGTCCCTACTCCCTCTCAGTCCCCAGCTACAACTCCTCCTCCACCGGGGAAGACTGATCCCAGTATTCCGCTGCTTCCTTCAGGAGTCATCCCGTCAACTTCAACGAGTCCAGCGACCTCAACACCTTCAACGACTCCGGCAAGCCCAGTTCCGGCTACGGTTCGCCCAGAAGAGCGGCTAGTAGCAGAAAATCGACTGCTGAGAGAAAGCCTTACCTTTAGATCTCCAGGCGCGACCTCTACTGAAGTTGCTGCTAATAACATTGCCAATTATGGAGATTGGTTTAAGAGAAATGTGACCGATCGAGGCATCGCTGAAGGAAATCTTGCTGAGAAAGAAATCATAGTTGCTGACGTTCCTTATAAGTTGCCGTTCAATCTAACTGAGAAGTTTCAGCCAGCTTACATTAATGTCTTGATTGCTCCAGATGGCAGCATCGCTACCCCTGATCTATTCGTCACGGGGCGCACAGGCTATGGAATATTAGATAACCTTGCGGCTCAAGAGGTGTCCCGCTTAGTGACAACTGCTCAAAAAGAAGACAAATTAAAGCCTACAGGCGACCAGGAAGGCAAGTATATCTTGTACAAGTATAAAGTGACGTTTAAGGCTACCGGAACGGCATAAGCTCTCTCTAGGCATATCTCATAAGAAGGAGGTGAGCGATCGTGCCTTTCCTAAGCTGAGGGTTTTTAAGCGAAACGTTAGAGCCGATCGCGGGCGAGAAGCCAGGGTTTCGGATGTTTCACGCTTACATTGGCATGGTGGCGTTGGACTTGAACATTGGTTTGTCTATCTAATCGCGATCGCGTTCTCTTGGTCAGGAGTTAGCACGTCTGGCTCCTGATTTTTCTTTTCAATTTCGTCATGTCAGAAGAAATCTGGGCATCCTGAAGCTTTGCGGTGAAGAAAGGTGTAGACGTGAATCTGACAAGCGGCGTGATTTTGAGTTTGGCGTATCTTTTGGGGTTGCTGTCTACAGGCGTTGCTTGGGGTGGAATCGTTGTTTTAGTGCTGGGGTGTGGGGCATCGATCGTGGTTCCTAAGCTCTGGAAAGGTAAGTCTAGCTCTAGAATTTGGATCGCCGCAGGAGCCGTCGGGTTAGTCGCAAGTCTGTATTTTCAGATGCGAGTGCCGCAGCCAGGAGTCCACGATGTTAGTCGTTTGTTGGGAGCTACCCAGAAGCAAGAAATCACGGTTTCTGGACAGGTCATAGAAACCCCTCGCCTAAATCGCAGTGGAAAAGCCCAAATTTGGCTAGAGGTTAGTCGAGTCGATCGAGCGACTCAATCTGAGGCGATCGTCCCTGACCAAGTGCGCGGAAGACTCTATGTGACAGTGCCTTTGCTGCAAGCAACTGGCGTAACTCAAGGACAGGAAATTGCCATTGCTGGGGTTCTCTACAAACCAAAGCCTGCGTCGAATCCCGGTGGGTTTGACTTTCAGAAATATTTGGCGCAAGACGGCTGTTTTGCAGGGCTACGAGGACGCACGATCGAGCAATTACATCCCAGCGATCGTTGGGGATGGTGGATGATTCGGCAGAAAATTATCCGATCGCAAATCGACTGGCTCGGTAGCCCAGAAGGACAACTCGTTAGCTCAATGGTCTTAGGAAGCCGCGTCGTCGATCTGCCGTTTGATATCAAAGATCAGTTCACAAGAGTTGGCTTGTCTCATGCTCTAGCCGCATCAGGATTTCAAGTATCACTCATCTTAAGTGTCGTTCTAGCATTGTTAACTCGTTTCTCAACCACAGTTCAAGTCGCTGTTGGAATGACATCTCTACTCATATTTTTAGGATTAACAGGACTGGAGCCATCTGTTTTAAGAGCCGTCATCATGGGCTTTGGATTACTAATCGGACTCGCCAATAAACGTAGCGTTAAACCGTTAGGAGGACTGTTACTAGCTGCGATCATTTTGCTCATCTTCAATCCGATGTGGATTTGGAACTTAGGGTTTCAACTAAGTTTTTTAGCCACGATGGGATTGCAGGTTACAGCACCACCTTTAGTTAAATGGCTAGACTGGTTACCTAGCGTTTTTACTTCCATGATTGCGGTTCCCATCGCTGCTTATATTTGGACATTGCCTCTTCAGTTATATTCGTTTGGAGTGCTTTCTCCTTATAGCATTCCAGTCAATGTTATGGTGACTCCTTTAATTTCTATCATTAGCATTGGTGGAGTCATTAGCGCAGCTCTAGCATTGATTTCTCCGATCGCGGGCAGTGCCTCAGCTTGGTTGCTGCATTACCCGGCTTATGCAATGTTGACAATAATTGACTTCTTTTACAATTTGCCCGGCAACTCGTTCGCAGTTGGCACGATTTCTGCATTCCTCACGGTCATTCTCTACGGACTGATTTGCCTCCCTTGGCTGCGACCTAAACTGCAACCTTATTCGTGGGCGATCGGGCTAGCTGCTGTCGCGTTGGTGTTTATTCCGGCGTGGTATGTCAAAGTAAATTCGTTACAAATTACCATGCTGGCAACGCTGCGAGATCCCATTCTGGTCATTCAAGATCATGGGCGCATTGCATTAGTCAATAGTGGTGATGAATCAACAGCAAATTCAACCGTCTTGCCGTTTTTGCAGAAAGAAGGCGTGAATCAACTCGATTGGGCGATCGCAACGCTCTCCACCGAAACCATAAATGCGGGGTGGTCAGTCCTACTTGACCAAATTCCTGCTAAATCTTTCTATCAATTGGCAAATTTAACGGCGGCTGAAAATGCCACGATCGCTCAAACTGTTCAGACCCATCAAGGTCGTTATTTACCCTTCTCGATCGGGCAAGCCATGACAATGCACTCGACCTCAGTAGCACTGGTGAACAGCAAACCTGGAATAGTGCAGTTTCAAATTGGAGAGCAGACCTGGCTCTGGCTGAAAGATGTGCCTAAAAAGCAGCAGATAGAGTTGTTCGCAAATCCAGCGTTGCAACCTAATCAAGTGCTGTGGTGGTCAGGAAAAGCCATTCAGCCAGAAATACTTGAACGACTGAAGCCAACGGTGGCGATCGCTTACTCTAACCAAGTCGATTCTGAAACCGTGGCGCAACTTGAGAAAAATGGGACTCAATTTTACTCTTTGAGCCGCGATGGGGCAATCCGATGGACTCCTCAAACGAAATTTGAAAAGAGTTCAGGCTCTGACGAGAAAGATACCTTGTCGATATAGTATAGTTAGTGATCGGAGAGTTGTGATTAACCATCATGCTCTCTTGGAGAGGTGGCAGAGCGGTTGAATGCGGCGCACTCGAAATGCGCTTTGGGGCAACTCAACGGGGGTTCGAATCCCCCCCTCTCCGTTAAATTAAATGAGGCTACGATCGCACCTCAAATGAGCAGGTATCACCGTGGCTCAGATAATGCACGCGGCTCTAGCCCAGCTTCACGGACTGCTTGTGCAAAGTCTTCTAGCGACGAGTGAAAAACTGTGTAGTCATTAAAATGGATTGGAATCACCTTGTGAGGTTGAATAATTTGAATCGCTTCAACCCCTTGATTTGCATCCATCGTGACGAGCAACCCAAACGCTTTAATGCCTCCTAAATGCAGAAGAGCCAAAAATAGACTCGTTGGAAAATAAGGGATAAATAAGATTGAAGCCGCAGGCTGTCGCCTGTTGTGAGGAAGTCCTTAAAGATGCGGCGGCTTGACTGCAAAAGCAGCGATGCCGCAACCCTAATGGCAACCGCTATAATTAGCGTTCAGCGTGCCGAATGTTCAAGCGCTCTTATTGCTAACTCTTGAGCGTGTTGCATCGCTAGCGCAAGTTGGGTTGAAACTTCTGCAATTTGTTCAGTTTGCTTGATAATTTTGGCTTCAAGAGATTGAATTTGTAGCTCGTAGCTCTGTTTCAACGTGTCTGAAAGAATGCGATCGTGCTGGGGGTTGTGAGATCTGACCAAAGCCTGTTGGGTGATGCCGCGCAACTCGCTGAGTCTCTGATTTTCGGTAATTAGCTTGACGGAAAGCGCATCAATGACGCAGCTAAATTCCAGTTGTAAATCGGCAAGACTCTGCAAGATGCTGTCTTCTGAGTTTTGAGCGATCGGTTCCATTGGCTGTTTTTTGGCTGTCTGAGGTTTGGTTTGAGGAACCAACTTGGACTTGAGGGTCTGCTGCTCTGCCAAAATTTTTTGAAACGCATTGAGAATCCTCGCTTTGCTATCGTTGGCGACGCGTTGAGTCATGAAGTCTCGCTTTTATTGCTATAGTAGACGTGAGATGCAAACTGTGGTTTGCAATTCATATGTACTAATTTAGCAAATTAAAGATAGTAGTGCAATCTCTAAAAGCAATTTTTGCAAACTACAGTTGTCATTAAATGTATGAATTACTTTGGTCAACAAGTCCGCGATCGCCGTTTACAAGAAGACCTGAGTCAAGAAGAACTCGCCAAAAAAATTGGTATCTCTCGCAACTACTTATCCCAAATTGAACGAGGTCAGGCTACTAATCTCTCATGGCAAGTCCGAGAAAAGTTGACAGATGTATTGGGTCTAAAAGAGCCGGAGACAAGCACAATGTCTGAGACTCAATTGCCGTCTAGCCTAGTAATATTCGCTCAGTCAAAGCACTTACCGCCCGATGATGTCTTGATGCTGGCGCGATTAAAATATCGAGGGCAGCAACCGACTACGCCCGAAAAGTGGGAATTGCTCTACAGCGTGATTAAGTTGACGGTTGGAAGTGTTGAGTAGTCACCTATGACTCAGGTTTATCGTCATCGTGGATATGTGTTTTTGTCTCGACATGGAGCACTGAGGCACGAAGAGGACGTTTATCTTTATATAGACTTTTTGCGACGAGAATCTGGAATGAGTGATGATCCCCCGATCGACTTCTCTCTCATTTATCAATGCTTTGGCATTCCAACTCCAGTGCGCGTACCGTTGGATGAGCAACAAGGAATTCTGCTAGACAGCAGCACCGGGATGATTTTGATTAAAGAAAATGACCCGATCGTGCGACAGCGCTTCACAGAAGGGCACGAGTTGATGGAGTTGCTGTTTGACGCTCAGACTGAAACAGGACTAGCTAATTGGAGTGAGCAACGTAAGGAACAATGGTGAGATCGAGGAGCAGCAGATTTATTGATGCCTCGATCGTCCTTCATTCCTCGCTTAAATGATCTGGGAGTTTCATTTAATACGGCACGATCGCTATCGGCGATTTACCAAATATCACTCATTGCAACACTGGTGAGAATCATAGAACAATGC
>JBBRMC010000271.1:0-5507 GCA_038231055.1 Leptolyngbyales cyanobacterium | reverse complement strand
CATTAGGAACGCGCTGTCCTTCTCGATTTGGCAACATACAATTAGCTCCTCAACTGGTTAGTTAGTAAAGCGTACTCGTAATGATTATGAGTTGTCAAGCAAATGGCTGCCGATTTGACAAAGGCGTTTTCCTCGATCGCGTAGATTAGGGTTCTCGCGTTATTGCGATTCCACCCTGACCGACTGATTCTGAGCTATTCTTTTACATCGCGGGACTGAAATCACGCAGCATTTTCTTCAGTTCCATCCCGTGCAGTTCTTCTTGCCCAATCATCGATCGAGCAAATTCTTCGAGATAAATGCTGGCATCTGACACGACTTCTAGCAGGTCTTTATATAAGCCCAACGCCGCCGTCTCGTGATTCAAACTCTCTCGCAAAATGTCATAAATTGAGTGTTGATGGGTTTCTTCGATCGGTGCAATTCGCAAACTAGGATGCCCCTCTAACCCCGTAAGAATTTCACCTGCTTGCTGGGCGTGCAGCAGCGACTCGGTGGCTTGATCTTTGAGAAACTGCACGATCGGAATCCGATTAGGACCTGTGACCATCAGCGAATAGTGAGTATAGCGAACGACTCCCGATAACTCAGACTCCATAATCAAGTTGAGAATTTTGGTTGCCGATTGAACGTCAAGTTGTCTCATCGTAAAAGTACGTTAGGGATTAGGGCGTTGCTGAGTTGAAGGCTGAACGGGTATCGCAGAATCGCGGAAGCTCACTAAGTCTCCTATTTTAGAGGACTTGAGTGATTCGATGTCCTCAAAATTGGGAGCTAGGGAGCGAATCCTATCTCGATTTAGTCACACCGGAATTATTCGGTCACCGACGATCGAGCTTTGCGAATCGGAACAATTGCACGACCTGCAAGGCTTTGGAAGTAAATGCCCCCGATCGTGATTAGAAACAAACCGTAGCCGATCGCTTGCACGAGATATAAGCGTTGAGTGTAGCCAAATAAAGCATTGAAAATAACTCCAGGAAAGCGATCGTCAGGCAAGACTTGGCTGAGATTCCACACCATTGGACCTAAAATGCAGTCGCGATCTTGAGGTTTGGCAAACCGCTCTTGAAAGAAGCACAGCGCCGCCGATTTGCGGTCTAACTGTGACAATGTTTGCACTGCCGTATCGAAGTGCCCTAACGAAGTCACGACCAAGCCCGATACAATCAGTAGCAACAAAGCTCCCATCACAGTGAAAAACAGCCGCAAATTGAGCTTAACGCCCCACTTAAACAGCAAAGCTCCGATCCCGGCTGCCACCGCAATTCCGCTCAGTGCCCCCACCGCAGGCACCAAACCCTGCTGAAACTTTGCGGCAATAAATAGAACCGTTTCAAACCCTTCGCGCAAGACCGCAAAAAAAATCAGGGCAAAAATGCCCCATCCTGCTCCGGCTCGATTGCTTAGAGCAGACCCGATCGCGCCTTCGACCTGGGTCTTCATCATGCGGGCGTTTTGCGTCATCCACACCAGCATCCAGCTTAAAAACCCGATCGCCATGACGCTAAAAACACCTTCTAGCAGAGGCTCGATTACGGGAGAGTATTGTTGATTGACGGTTCCTAAATTGGCGATCAACCAGCCAAAAAGCTGACCAATGACGGCGCTGACAAATAGACCGATCGCAACTCCGCTATAAACCCACGAGTTTAAATCGCTTTGCTTTGCTTTCTTAAGATAAGCCAGGACAATGCCGACTACCAGAGCCGCCTCAACGCCCTCGCGGAGGGTAATCACAAACGTGGGAATTGCAGAGCTAACATCCATGAGTTGTCGCTAAAAATAGAGAGGGATTAATCGACAGAGTGATGGTGGTCGAGACCATCACCCTATTATTGATAGATCAAGAAGATTTTGTGGTCTTTTGAGCGGTTAGCTCGATCGTTTTAATCAGTTTAGAGACTTCAACGGGAGTCTTGACCGGGGCAGCCGGAGGCAAGGCAGAGGGCCAAACCTTCACGAGATCTGCCATCGTGGTTTGAATGGTGGTGTTTGCCTCAGCTTTGGTTTTTGACAGTTGAGGAGAGATGGCTGTAAAAAGCTCGTTGGCATAGGTCACAAAACCACGAGAGTCTTGATATTCAATGGCTTGCGCAATCTTACCATCGGCGATCGCTGCTCCATATTCCGAGTTGGCAGTATCGAGCAACCCATTAACCACTTGCAGAACAAAATCAGGAGAGGTGCGTTGAGTCTCAGGAAGAGCCGCGATCGCGCCATCCACCGCTTGCATAGAAGTCTTAAACTCAGTGCCGACTTTATTCGCGTCTTTTGCGCCCGCTTTGACGGTATCTTGCAGCGCGATCAACGACGTTTTAAATTCTTTGATGTTGCGCTCGTTAAGCTGGTCTTCGACATCGGCGTAGATTTCTTCAACCGGATGTCCGATATGGGGTTCAGCCTGATCGGGCTTTTGCAGATCTAACAGTTCTTTAGCGACTAAAAGGTGTCCTTTCATCAGACCTAACTTGGTCATGTAGTCTACATCTTTAGCTTCGCCTGTGAGTTGGATGTCTTCGATCGTCACCATGTCTTTGATTTGATCAAACTGCGCCTGGTTGATGACATTTTTTGACACCAGTTCATCCACCTTGCCATAGGGACGGCTTGCCTGAATCCTATTGGACAGCGCCGGGACTCCTAGCTTTGCTTCAAGCTTGTCTAGCTCAGACAAAATGGCATTGTTGATATTAATTTTGGGCTTGCCACCGTGCATCAAATGGTCTGTGGAAGCATCGGTTTGAGCCACTGGGCTAACAGGTGCAGAGGCGGTGGAAGTCGAAACTTGATTGCTGCAAGAAATCAAAACTGACAGGCTCAAGGCTGAGAAGAAGAGGGCAAAGAATCGGAAGACAGACATGGATTTATCTAGGTAGGTGGAAAATAATCGGAGCAAAGATTTCAGCAGAAATTCACTTAATGCAAATTATTTCTATTAATCAAACGTGAGAGCTATTGTCACCCTTCATAGGAATACTTGTCAATAACCCTCGATCGCGTTTCCTCTAATTTGTCTAAAACTTAAACCTTGTTGCCAATCACGTCGAAAAATCCCATACATCCGGCTTCTGCAATGTTGTCTTGATGAGGATGGAACATGAATTTTCCAGTTTGGTGAAAGCTGAATTCTAGAATGTGTCGCTCTGCCGTTCCCATAGTGATCACATCGGTTTCATAGCTCGGTTCGAGCGATCGTCCTGTCTGATTGACTCGAAACATATTGGCGTGAAGATGAAATGTCGCCACCGGGTCAAACTCGATCATATTCAGCACATAGAGCCGCACCAGTTGATCTTGCTGAATCGCGATCGGGTTTTTCATGTAGTAGTGAGGAAACCCATTAAAGGCGTATAACTCATTTTTCTGGTCATCATTTACGTCATAGCCCGCCATAATCAGCACCATTTCATCAGCAGGTGGGCGTGGCTGAGGCGGGTCGATAATGAACATCCCATATAACCCTTTGCCGATGTGACGAGTCACCGGGGCAACATGGCAATGGTAAAGATGCACTCCAAACGGCTTTGCATCGAATTCGTAGATCATGACGCTGCCGTTTTTAACAGGCTTGATGCCATCCATATCGGCGGGATGATCGCCGTGAAAGTGGAGTGAGTGAGAATGTCCGGCTCGATTATAAAAAATGACTCGAATGCGATCGCCCTCCGTGGCTCGAAAGGTCGGACCGGGCACTCGTCCGTTGAGATTCCAGGTGATAAAGGAGTGAGCGTTGTCCAGTTGAATGGTAGACGTTTGCGCCTCAACGCGAAACTCCCGCACAGTTCGACCATTTTCTTGGGTGACGGTGCCATAGTCAAAGTCGCGCAACACTGACATCGGATTGATGCCCGATCGATCATTGGGAGACGGCGGCACTGGGGGAATCGTCACCGACGATCGCCCTCGCGCCCCTAACAGACGGTTAGCAACGATCGAGGAACCTGCGACTCCGGCACCTGCCAACAGCCCCCACTGCAAGAGTTGGCGACGACTGAGAATCGATTTTTCTAGCCCTTTTTGGCTTGACATGACGAAGGGACATGGGAGGGTAATGAGACGATCGCGACTAACCAAAGCAAATGACTGCTCGATCGGAGTGAACGATTCGCCTTTAGAAGCATAGAACTTTCGTCAGTTTTTAGCAAATATTCTCATTAAGCAAAACAGTCAGTTAAGTCTTTAGAACGTCTCGAATGCAGGTTAATAACTCTTTGGCGGTGTAGGGCTTGGGCAGAAATGCCTGAATTTCGGAACCCAGGGCTGGCATTTGCGTGTTGGGCGCTAACCCGCTGATCGCAACGACTTTGACCTGTGGATTTAGCTTTCTCAATGCCCGAATCGTGGTGGCTCCGTCCATGATCGGCATCATTAAATCGATCAGCACCAGATTAATGTCGCGTTTGTGTTCGGCATAGTGCGCGATCGCGTCAATGCCATCGTTTGCCGTCAGCACCTGATAGTGGTAGGTTTCTAAAACAGTTTGGCTAACTTCTCGAATGTTGGCTTCATCATCGACGACGAGAATGACTTCGCCATGCCCGATCGCCAGATTCTCGATTTGCGTCTGAGGCGTTTCCTCAGATTTCACCGCAGGTAAGTAGACCTTGAATTGGGTGCCTTCTCCCACTCCACTCGTCACGGTCACAAAACCGCCATGACTTTTGATGATGCCAAGAAGGGTGGATAGTCCCAGTCCGGTGCCTTTCCCCACGTCTTTCGTGGTAAAAAATGGCTCAAAAATGCGATCTAACACCTCTGGCGGAATGCCTGCTCCGGTGTCTGCAACCGTTATCACAATGTAGGAACCCACTTGGGCATCCAAATTCATGCGAGCATAGGATTCATCAATCCACAAATTTTCGGCGATGATGCTGAGGGTGCCGCCGTCTGGCATCGCATCGCGCGCATTGACGCAAAGATTCATCAAAACCTGGTGGAGATGAGTCGCGTCTCCCATCACGAGCCAGAGATCGCTAGCGAGATCGAGGTGAACGTCGATCGCTTTCGGAAACGTCTCTTGCATAATTTGCCGAATCTCACTAATCAAGTGACGCACCTGAAGCAGCGATCGCTTGCCCTCGATTCCCCGTGCAAATGACAAGACTTGCTTAATCAACGTCGCCCCGCGATTTGCGCTGGTTTGAATCATGTCGAGCAACTGTCGCTGTTTGACATCCTCAGGGCTTGTTTTCATCAGCAGCAGTTGAGCCGCTGCCAAAATTGGAGTCAAAATATTGTTTAAGTCGTGGGTGATGCCACTGGCAAGCGTGCCGATGCTCTCCATGCGTTGGGTACGCAGAAACTGGGCTTCTAGCTGTTTTTTCTCGGTGATATCGGTGCTGACCACCAAAATAAATTTGGGATTGTCGTGTTCATCTTTAGCTAAAGTCCAGCGGCTCTCGACGACCAGTTTCTTGCCCGATGGGTGAATCAAGTTGAGTTCGCTGTGCCATCTGCCTTGCTCAAGCACCGTTTTTTGAGCCTGAGTGAGGTGAGTCATTTTT
>JBBRMC010000270.1:0-5507 GCA_038231055.1 Leptolyngbyales cyanobacterium | reverse complement strand
TTCTGGCAATGCCAGACAATCGTCTGCCTCCCAGTGGAGATAAATGGGCGTGTCACTATCCGGAACGGTGAGTGCCGTGGGCTGACGAACCGTTAACTGATCACCCGATCGTAGCTGAACGACGTAATGCACATGGGTTCCGAGATACATGACGTGCTTGAGTTGCCCTTCAAAACAGTTCAGTGAGTCATCGGGTGGCGAGAAGCTGATCTGCACCTTCTCGGGACGTACGCTGACGACCACCCCGCCCGATGTGAGGGGCAACCCATTACTGTCGTTGGCAGGCTGCACCTTTATTTTCAGCCCCCTGTCGGTGATGATCCACAGCATGGTGGGATGCGCACCTTCAATTTTGCCGCGAAACAAATTGGTGTCTCCGATAAAATCAGCGACAAAGGGCGTTTGAGGACGATCGTAGATTTGGCTAGGTGTCCCCATTTGCTCGACTTTGCCATCCACCATGACCGCGATGCGATTAGATAAGCTCAACGCCTCTTCCTGATCGTGGGTCACCATCACAAAGGTCACACCCAATTCTTGATGCAGATTTGACAGTTCGACCTGCATTTCTTTTCGCAACTTCAGATCTAGCGCCCCCAATGGCTCATCGAGCAAGACCACTGCCGGACGGTTGACGAGCGCTCGTGCTAAAGCGACCCGCTGCTGTTGTCCGCCAGACAATTGTGCCGGAAAGCGCTTTGCAAAGCCTTCCATCTTCACTAACTTTAAAGCTTCTTTGACTCGCTCTTGAATCTCCGCTTTGCCATGTTTTTTAATTCGCAGTCCAAAAGCGACGTTCTCCCAAACGGTCAAATGACTGAACAGCGCGTAGTTTTGAAAGACCGTATTCGCGGGTCTGCGATAAGGCGGAACGTTGAGCATCGATCGCCCGCGAATCAGCACATCTCCGGCGGTGGGCGCTTCAAACCCGGCAATCAATCGCAGTGTGGTCGTCTTGCCGCAACCTGATGGACCTAAGATGCTAAAGAATTCACCGCGTCGAATATTGAGATCAACCCCGCGAACGACGGTATCTCCGTTGAAGACTTTAAATACTTTTCGCAGTTCAACATCAAACTCAACATTGCTGCCCGTTGCTTGCTGATTCTGCGTTGCCGTCTGAGACATAATGACGATTTCCTGCGGTGGTTCCCTGGTCTTGCGCCGAAGGTAGCTTGCCTGATCCCCGATGAAGATGCTAGATGTAACGTTTGGTTTATCTTACTCGTCTACCGTCAAATCGTTAAGGAGATTACCTGGTTGTTACGTTGAGGTACCGTTATCTAACGAATGACAACGAAACCATTATCTTACAAGAACACTGTTATCCCTAGGCTGCCCATCGGGATGAATGAATTCCCAATTTAGATTAGTCGATCTTTTACCCGATAGATTTTTTTGTTCGCCTTCGCCCTGAAGATATCTTCAGCTCTCTATGACATTGCTCCAATCTCCCCCAAATTCGATCGCGTCTCAGAGCCATGCTCGCAGTGTCGGGCGCAAGAACCAACCGCTGTTGCTGATGGTTGCCGTTGCTGCGATGATTTTAGGAGGATTGGGCGGTCGCCTTGCCTATTTACAACTGATACAGGGCACTCAAAATCGAGACCTGGCAGACAGCAATCGCATTCGACTGCTCCCTAAACAGCCAGAGCGGGGGAAGATTCTCGATCGTAAAGGCAAAATTCTTGCAGGCAGTCGTCTCTCTCACTCGGTCTTTCTATGGCCTCTTGCTCAAAAGAAAGCAAAGTGGAGCCACACCCTAGAGCGCGTCTCGCAGATTCTGAACATTCCCGTCAGTGATATTCAGAAGCGTCTAGATCAGGAAGGCTATAACTCACCCTATCGCGTCCGCATTGCCCGCAGTATCAGCCCTCGAAAGGTCACAGCTTTAGCCGAAAGCATCGGTGAGCTAGATGGAGTGCAGGTAGATGCAGAAGCCGTGCGGAACTATCCCAATGGTGATTTGGCGGCTCATGTGCTGGGCTACACGGGCGAACTCACCGATGATGATTTTAAGAAATATCATCAAGACCACTATCGCCTGGGTGATGTGATGGGTCAAATGGGCATCGAATCGGCTCGTGAGCACGACTTACGGGGTGAGTGGGGGGGGCAACAAGTCGAAGTCGATGGGGCTGGCAACGTCGTCAAAATTTTAGGAGAGAAGCAAACCCACGCTGGCAGAGATGTGAGGCTGACGATCGACCTTGACCTCCAAAAAGCTGCCGAAACTGCATTGGGAAATCGCAAAGGCTCGATCGTGGCGATCGACCCCAACAATGGTGAAATTTTGGCGATGGTGAGCCGTCCGGCGTTTGACCCCAACCTATTCTCGACTCGCATCTCAGAGAAACAGTGGCAGCGATTGCAGAGTACTGATCATCCATTTGTCAATCGGGCACTGCAAGGCTATCCTCCTGCCAGCACGTTTAAGATCGTCACCACGGCAGCGGGCTTAGAGTCCGGCAAATTTTCGCCGGATACCGTGCTAGCGACTTCGGCATCGATTCGAGTCGGCGGCATCGATTTTGGTGACTGGAACCACGCAGGCTTTGGTCCTCAAGGCTTTGTCGGTGCGCTCACCTGGAGTAGTGACACCTTTTTCTATCAGATTGGCATGGGCGTTGGCGATCAAACCCTGATTCAATGGACACGCCGGTTTGGATTTGGGCAAAAAACGGGCATTGAGCTAGGCGACGAAGAAGCGTCAGGGCTGGTGCCAGACAACGCTTGGAAACAAAAAGAAATCAAAGAGTCCTGGTTTTTGGGCGACACGGTTAATATGTCGATCGGGCAAGGCTTCTTGCAATGTACGCCGCTGCAAGTTGCAGGAATGTTTGCGATCGCGGCAAATGGTGGCTATCGCGTTCAGCCCCACTTACTTCAAGACAACGACTCTGCCAAAAACTGGCGCGAACCTTTGAACCTGAAGCCCGAAACCGTGCGGATTCTTCACGAAGGACTGCGAGGCGTGGTAAACGGCGGCACCGCAACGGCGGCATTTAGCGGCACCGATTTAGCGATCGCCGGAAAGAGCGGCACCGCAGAAGATTTTGGGCGTGAGTCGCACACCTGGTTTGGCGCATTTTCTCCGGTTGATAAGCCTCAGATCGTGGTGGTCGCTTTTGGAGAAAATTCTGGTGGCGGCGGCGGCTCGGTTGCGGCTCCGATGGTGCGACAGGTGCTAGAGGCGTATTTTCACCCGGATAAAGCCAAGAAGCAACAGGCGGATGTGGTTGCTGCGCCAAGAGATTAATTTAACGCGATGTGCAACTTCTCTAAAACCGCCTAAAAGCAGCCCTCACCCTAGCCCTCTCCCCAAGGAGAGGGAACTAGAGAATCTTGAAAGTCCCTCTCCTTGGGGAGAAGGGTTTGGGGTGAGGGTTCTGAGTTGCACATCGCGTTAATTTATGCGGACACGATTGAACCTAGGGAATGTGGATTTATTAATGCCAAAATTTGCCCTTCACGTTTCTTAACTTGCCCCGTCCGAAATTTTTGATGGCAGAGATGAATTCTTGAGAGATGAATCCTGGATTTATGTGTCTCAATCGTCACCCTCTATGTACGAGCAGCTCAAAAACTCTCAATTCGCTCGACTGCTTTTAATTACGTTCCTGATTCTCGTCCTCCAAATTCCGACTGCGATGCTTCAGGGGTTGGTGAGCGATCGCCAAAACCTTCGCCAAGAAGCCATCAGCAGTATTACGGCTAATTGGGGGCGAGAGCAAACCATTTTAGGTCCTCGGCTCTATGTGCCTTATATTCGGCGATCGCAGGTCGGCAAAGATGAAAAAGCTGAGGTCAAATACGGCACATTTCTGCCGGATGATTTGCAGGTGAATGGCAATCTCAAGACAGAAGTGCGCTATCGCGGCATTTTTGAAGTCCCGATCTACCAGACTAAACTCGATATTCGGGGTCGGTTTGCCCGTCCTGATGTCACGAGTTGGGGAGTGCGCCCAGAAGACGTTTTGTGGGATCGAGCCGAATTGAGTTTGCAAATTTCGGATGCTCACGCCATTCAAACCCAAGCGATGTTGAACTGGAATCAAAAATCGATTCCGTTTACCGCCGGGCAGGGTAAATATGGCGACGCAGACCAAGGCATTCATGCCGACCTAAAAGATCAGCTTAAAGGCGATCGCTTCGATTTCATCATTCCGCTAACAGTGAACGGCAGTGAGAAAATTAACTTTGCGCCCTTTGGCAAAGTCACAAAAGTCAGCCTCAACTCTGACTGGACAAATCCGAGCTTTCAGGGCGTATGGTTGCCCAATCAGCGATCGGTGACCCCCAAAGGCTTTGATGCCACCTGGGATATTCCCTCTCTGGGTCGCAACTATCCTCAACAGTGGAATAACGAATCGCCTGTGAACCCTGATCTAATTCAGGCATCGTTGTTTGGGGTCGATCTGATCTCGCCTGTTGATAATTATCGAATGAGCGATCGCAGCATTAAATACAATTATCTGTTTTTAATCCTGACATTTGCTGTGTTTTGGTTGTTTGAGACCGCCACTCGCTTGCGCGTTCACCCGTTGCAATATTTGCTGGTCGGGGTGGCGATGTCAATGTTTTATCTCCTGCAACTCGCGATCTCTGAGCACCTCGGATTCAAAGTCGGTTATCTAATCGCGACGGGTGCAGTGGTTGTTTTGATTACGGCATACTCGGTCTCGGTTCTCAGAGCCAGAAAACGAGGCGCGATTATTGGAGTCATGCAGGTTGCGCTCTATGGCTATCTCTACGTGGTGCTGGCAAACCAGGACTATTCATTATTAATGGGTTCGATCGGGCTATTCCTCTTCTTGTCGATCATCATGTATTTCACCCGCCGCATGGAGTCGTTAGAGCCACCCCTCAATCCCAAGCGTGTAGATCTGCCGCCTCCCCAACCCGAACCGCCCGCTCCAGAGATGCCTTAGCTTAAACATTCTTCTTACCATTGCAGAGTCAATCTATCTTGAGACAGTAGTTTGTTTAACGCGCTATTTCTAAAGTATGAGACTGATGCTCTTAATAAGCGGATTCAGGCAATAGAGGTTTAATTTGGTGACTCAGTAGAGATAAGAGAATGAGACGTTGCTGAATTGAGGTTGAAAGCGGAGCGCAGATTCTCGAAAAGCCCTATAAGATCCCCTTATAGAACGCTTTAAGAATTCGGGTTCCCCACGACTTGGGTTATGGGCAAATTCATTTCTCGATTCAGCAACGCCAGATATGAATAGGATCATCGTTAATCACAGCTTTCTAAACAATGACCTCGCAACCTGATCTGACGAAATGTGTTGAATCGTTAGCACTCGCTCAAATTCAGCGACATATCTTCATCTGTGCCGACCAGACCAAACCTCTGTGCTGCTCTAAAGAAGAGGGGCTAGCCGCTTGGGACTATCTGAAAAAGCGCCTCAAAGAACTCAAACTCGACAAACCCACGATCGAGCGCCCAACTTGCATCTTTCGCACAAAAGCGAACTGTTTGCGCGTGTGTGATCAAGGTC
>JBBRMC010000269.1:0-5508 GCA_038231055.1 Leptolyngbyales cyanobacterium | reverse complement strand
TTGTTGACCATTCTCAATGCCATGATTAAGCAGGAACAAGACTGGCAACCAAAACTCCACTCCAAACCAGACTTGCCTCTTGAATCGGCATAATTATCTTGACATTCAAGATAATCGCTAAATCCCCCAAAATTGGGGGACTTTGAACCGGAGCAATGGCGTTAAACTCTAGAAACTTTCTGGCTCAAAGTCCCCCAGAATGGGGGATTTAGGGGGGCGAAGGATCTCAGCAATGATCGATCGAGCAACTTGTGTGTACACGGTAGCCTGCGCGAGGAGGGCAAATTAGTTGCACATCGCGTTAAGACTTTAAACCCAAAAAGGTCAGCACATCGTTTGCGCTGACCTTTTCAAGATTTGTATGGCTTATTGTTCAGTTGGAGGCAACACGAGCTTCTTCACCAAACCCAAGCGATCGAGACCTTTAATCGCCCACCACGTCATATCAATTTCCCACCATTTCCAGCCTGCTTTTGCCACGTTAGGATAAGCATGGTGATTGTTGTGCCAGCCTTCGCCGTAGGTCAAGATCGCTGCCCACCAGAGATTTCGCGAGTTGTCATCTGGCTCAAAGGTGCGATAACCCGTGATGTGGCTTGCCGAGTTGATTAACCAAGTGCTGTGCCAGAGCAAAACGGCTCTCACAAACACCCCATAGATCACAAACGACCAACCACCCACTAGATAAAGCGCTACTCCGACGGGAATTTGAAGCAGCAGAAAGTTCTTATTCAACCAGCGATAGAACGGGTCACGATCGAGGTCAGGCGCAAATTTCTTACACTCGTTATAGTCAAAGAACTTCGACTGCGGATAGAACAACCAGAGCATATGACTCCACCAAAATCCGCGCTTTGCCGAATAAGGATCGAGATTCACATCTTCAGTGTATAAGTGGTGCTGCCGATGCCCTGCAACCCAAAAAATCGGTCCACCCTGCAACGCTAAAGCGCCAATTAGCGTGATAAATCGTTCTAGCGGCTTCGGCACTTGAAAACTGCGGTGTGTCAGCAAACGATGGTAGCCCAAACAGATGCCAATGCTGCCAAACAGCCAGTGCAGCACCAACGCCGTCCCCAATGCTGACCACGAAAAAAACCAGGGAGCCAACAGCGCGATCGCGTGAAATGCTCCGAAAAACCCGACATTCACCCAATCTAGTTTGGGTTCTTCTTGTAGCGGAGGCAGTGGCTCACGCGAAACGGTAGGTTTAGTAGAAGTAGAGGTCATGAAAATCCTTTTTGAACTGATGAGACTAATCTGCATTCAATCGGATAACCCGATTAACAAGCCCCCAAAGCCTGAGTAGACATCTGCGCTTCTGCTAGAAGACCGTTACAGTAGAGGAGTGAATGCAAGTGCTGCTTACATTTATGAGCTTAACAAGTCTTCGTGATTTCTGCAAGTGCTACTTGCATTTTTCCTATGTCTTCACAACGAAACTCTACCCGACAACGGTTAATTACGGCTGCCTTAGAGCTATTTGCCTCCCACGGGGTGACTGAAACCACCACGAAGCAAATTGCAGAACGAGCCGATGTCAACGAAGTGACGCTATTTCGGCAGTTTGGCAATAAACATGGGCTGCTGTTAGCCGTGATTGAAGAAGCTGCTGTGTTTACCACTCTGGGGCAAACGCTGGTTGAGCAAGCCAATCAGACGAGTAGCCTACATCAAGCCCTCAATAAATATGCCACTGCCTGTCTGCAAGCCTTAGAGCGAGTGCCAGAAGTGGTGCGATCGGTGGTCGGTGAAGCGGGTCACTATCCCTCTGAAAATCGACAGGCACTGGGGCAAGGATTTACGCAAGCCAATCGCTATGTCGCTGAATATTTTCAAACCGTGATCGATCGAGGGCAGCTAGACAGCTATTTGTCAGCCGAACGACTGGCGAGTTTGCTGAATGGAATGCTATTGGGATATGCCGTGATTGAATTTACGAGCGAATTCCACAGCCTCTGGCAAGATCGACAGGATTTTTTAGAGA
This sequence comes from Leptolyngbyales cyanobacterium, assembly GCA_038231055.1. Taxonomy (GTDB): domain Bacteria; phylum Cyanobacteriota; class Cyanobacteriia; order Leptolyngbyales; family Leptolyngbyaceae; genus Phormidesmis_A. Next base: position 3,521 of record JBBRMC010000269.1, on the reverse strand, counting down.
ATCTCGTCACCTTGTTTTTGCATGGAGCCGTCTCACCCTCAGAGTCGTCGAGTAGTTTAGTGCGGGTAGAACGAGACCCGATCGAGCGAGTTGCCGATCTCCCGGCTCAGTTGGTTCACTCGATTTTGCAGCGCGCCAAAAAACAGGGGTTGCAGCCTTATGCTTGGGCTTATGTGTTGTTTGGAGCCGGATTGAGTGCCGCAGAGGTCGTCAGACTGGAGCGATCGCACTACACCCACGACACTCATCAGCAGCTCTTGCAGGTCACTCAGGGTGCTGTGCGACAGGTGCCTGTCAACCAATGGATTATGGGCAAACGCTATGGCTCTTACACCAAAAATCCCCTAACTCAGTGGCTTAAAAGCCGCAAAGACCACCAATCTGCCTTGTTTCTCAACGAGGCTGGCAGACCTCTCTCTGAACCTGAACTGCGGCAGCAATGGCAAGAATTAACACAAGAATTTCTGACGCTAGAGGGGCAACCTCCTAGGATCGAGCAAACTCAACAAACCTGGTGCATCGAACTGCTGATGAGAGGAATCAAGCTAACCGACTTGCAAATTCTGACGGGTTGGAGTGTCGATCGACTTCAACCCTATGAGCGTCGAGCCAGAGAAAAAGCTGCTTTAGAAGAAGCTATTCGTCTCGATCAAAAGGTCTAAAGATCAACCCTATTGAACTAATCCTGCTCTGAGGGCGCGCACGGCAACCTGAGTGCGATCGTCAGCACACAGCTTATTCAAAATGTTGCGAACGTGGGTTTTGACTGTCCCGACCGTGATGTAGAGCTTCTCGGCAATTTGAGCATTGCTACATCCATCCACGATTAAACGCAGCACTTCTAACTCACGCTCAGTGAGTGGATAGGTCAGCATCATCTCGTTATCTTCGTCAGACAGCCGATTGATATTAATTGTGCTGGAAGCAGGAGAGGCAGCCGCCTGGTCAGGAGGCATTTGCACTTGATGCAGCACAATTCTAGCGATCGCCGGATCAATCCAAGCGTTGCCCTCTGCGGTGGTTTTGACCGCTTCAGACAAGCGATTAAAGCTCGTATCTTTCATGCAATAAGAATCTGCTCCCGCCGCAAATGCAGCTAGCACCACAGATTCGTCGTCTTGCATGGTCATGATCAACACGCCCGTTTTTGAGGCAGATTCTTCAGCGGCTTGAGATTTTTTGAAGCGCTGGGTTAACTCGATGCCCGTCATGTCAGGTAAACCTACATCGATGATCGCAACATCAGGATGGGTCGTCTCTAGCAGTTTTAACCCTGATTTTGCGTCTCTTGCCTCGCCGACAATCTCAATGTCTGCCTGCTGCTGCAAAATTGCACGAATGCCAAAACGTGTTAGATCGTGATCTTCTATTAAAGCTACACGGATCGCGTTCATCGCTCACTCTCCATTAATCTCGCAATGTATAGGGCAAACATCAATTCAAGGTCGCTGATGGTGTCCCGAACAGGGAAAGTTACCCAATAAGAATGATACTACCTCTTAGGAGCCATACTAGAAGGTAAGATTCTGATATCTGTCTACCTTAGGGCAGAGCTTAAACTTGCGTAGGATTAATCGCTGCTAGCAACTTTTTGGGAGGGCGATCGTGCCTCAATTCGCGGCTGAGAATTAGCCAACCCGTAGCTGCTAATAGAAATCCTGCCGCCAAAAATCCCATATCCCAAGCAAACCAATGAACTCCCGGTTTAACGTGATGAATGCCTAAAATCTGATGGTTAACTAGCCCTTCAATCAAATCAAACGAGCCAGCACCTAGGAGGATTGAGCCGATCAAAGATCTAGATGACTTAATCACATCAGATTGTTGATAGGAGCGCCACAGTAAAATTAATCCGCTAATAGTCAGAATATAAGCACCGATGTGAAAGATTCCGTCCCAAAAGGTATTGATTTCTAGATTAGTAAGATTATCGCCAGGGCGAACGCTGCTTAACACATGGTGCCATTGCAGGACTTGATGCAAGACAATTCCATCAAAGAATCCTGCTAGCCCCATGCCAACCAAAATTCCTGCCGTGATCAATAACCTGGAATGATTGCGAGATTCAGTAATGGGAGGAGGCGCGATCGAGGTTGAATCCATAGCTTTGTCACGATAATCCGACATGATGGCAGGGTCTTATAAGATTTTAATCACCCGATCGGAAGGTTGCTCTCAGTTCTTTTTCTACTGATTTTCTGACTGTAGGTAGATGAATCAGTGATTTCTAAGGAACGTGGATTTATTAAGGTGCAACTTCTCACCCTCACCCTAGCCCGCTCCCCAAGGCGAGGGAACATGACTCTAGCTCCCTTCTCCTTGGGGAGAAGGGTTGGCGAGGGCTTCGCCCCACTTCGTGAGGCTACTGTGTACACACAAGTTGATCGATCCGTCACTGCCAAAATCTTTCGCCCCCTAGATCCCCCATTCTAGGGGACTTTGAGCCAGAAAGAGGTTCAGAGTTTAAGCCATTGCTCAGAGTCAAAGTCCCCCAATTTTGGGGGATTTAGGGGGCTGAAGCCGACTGAAACGAAGCGCTCAACGATTTGTGTGTACACGGTAGACTTCGTGAGGAGGGCAAAAGACGCTCACACGTCTTACAGGTTATTTAATCCACGATTCTAAAGGCTTTGTTACCGACCTCCTTTATGAGAGGTTAAATCTGATTAAAGATCGAGTTAACTCAAGTTTTTCGTCCACAGAGTCGCTTAAAGCGCCATGCTAGAGAAGAGATGTTAGCCGCCGATCATGATTTCTGTTCACCCGTCGCCTCATCAAGCGTTGATTGACCAACTCGATTTAATGATTCGAGCGCACTATCCAATTCTCTATCTCGTAGCTATCGAAGAAGCGCCTGTCGAAGACATCTTGCGTCAAGTTGCAGCAAAAGAACAGCCCGAGGGGGTTCCCCGCAGCGTAGCTGTTCGAGCGGTTTTACTGTGGGACATTGTGCGGGGTTGGACGGATAACGGCACCGATAAAGGCAGCGTCATGGGAGCATTGGGACGCATTGCTAAAGCTGCAAAACAAGATGCCGTAATCTTTGTACTAAGAGACTTACATCCGTTTTTAAAGCAACCTCACAGCAAAGATAACATTCCGATCGTGCGCGAGTTAAAAAACTTGGCACAGGAACTCAAACGCAGCCGGACTACGATCGTGCTACTCAGCCACACGCTAGAGCTGCCTGTCGAACTAACCGAAGCTGTGACGGTGATTGATGTTCCGTTGCCGAACGCGATCGAGATTGACGCGCTGATTTCTCAACTCGTCATGCCAGACAACCTGCACGTCACCGGACTCGCTCGCGAACAACTCGTCAAAGCCTGTCAGGGATTGAGTCGATCGCGCATTGAACGGGTTTTAGCCAAGGCACTTGCTGCCAAAAAACAGGTCAACGAAACCGACATTAGCGAAGTGTTAGACGCAAAAAAACAAGCGATTCGGCAAACCGGAATCTTAGAATTTTTCACCGCAGAGCGATCGCTCAAGAGTGTGGGCGGGCTAGAAAATCTCAAGCA
>JBBRMC010000268.1:0-5508 GCA_038231055.1 Leptolyngbyales cyanobacterium | reverse complement strand
GCGATGCGCTGGTCTACGCGGTCACTTGCAAACCGTCGCCGAAGTCCGTCTAGTCCCCCTAGCACGACACTACCGGCTGGAACAGTCACCTGACCGCCCAGCACCACGTCATCGCTTTGAGGTTGATTCACAGGACTAATCACAAACTCATTTTACTGCTTGCCGCCATAGAGCAGGTTCGCGCTTTGAAGCGTTAATTCTACCGTTCTCGATCCCAATCCTGCTACCCTCAATGAAGGCTCCTTTTCACTTAGAGAAAGGAGATTTCTACATCCCGACACCCTGCAACTTATGAGTTACCCAGACAGCATCGCTCCCCACGGTGGGCAGTTAATTAACCGCATTGCCAGCCCCGCTCAACACGAAGAATTTCTCTCAAAAGCTGACCATTTGCCGAGAGTGCAGCTTGATGAACGGGCGGCTTCTGATCTGGCTCTGATTGCCATTGGTGGCTTTAGCCCGTTAACTGGTTTTCTAGAAAAAGCTGACTACGATCGGGTCGTCAATGAGATGCACTTGGCAAATGGCTTGCCGTGGTCAATTCCAGTTACGCTGCCTGTCACCGAAGATGTTGCTGAGCCGCTCAAAGAAGGGAGTTTAGTCCGGTTAGATGACGGTCACGGTCGCTTTATCGGGGTGCTCGAACTCACGCAGAAATATGCTTACGACAAAGTTTATGAAGCGCTGCACGTCTACCGCACCAACGAAGAAAAACATCCCGGTGTGGCAGTCGTCTATAAGCAAGGAGCTATTAACCTAGCGGGTGCGGTGTGGATGCTTCGGCGTGAGGCTCATCCTCAATTTCCGACTTATCAAATTGACCCGCTTGAGTCGCGCACTCTGTTTAGAGAAAAAAGATGGAAGACGATCGTTGCCTTTCAGACGCGTAACCCGATCCACCGGGCTCATGAATACATTCAAAAGTGCGCCTTAGAAATTGTGGATGGGCTATTCCTGCATCCACTCGTCGGAGTCACCAAAGATGATGACATTTCGGCTGATATTCGGATGCGCTGCTACGAAATTATGCTGGAACATTACTTTCCCAAAGATCGCGTTATTCTTGCCATCAATCCCGCTGCGATGCGCTACGCCGGACCTCGTGAAGCGATTTTCCACGCCTTGATTCGCAAAAACTACGGCTGCACGCACTTCATCGTCGGACGCGATCACGCTGGAGTTGGTGACTATTACGGCACCTATGACGCGCAACACATTTTTGACGAATTTGATCCCGACGCGTTGGGCATTCTGCCCATGAAGTTTGAGCACGCATTTTACTGCAAGCGCACTCTCAGCATGGCAACGACTAAAACCAGTCCCAGCACCCCAGAAGAGCGGGTTCACCTCTCAGGCACCAAAGTCCGGGAGATGCTGCGTCGGGGTGAGCTACCGCCGCCAGAGTTTTCTCGCCCTGAGGTCGCAGCCGAACTTGCCAAGGCAATGAAGGTTCCCGCCCCAGTTTGGGGTGACGGCATCTAACTGATAGACCTTGAGAGAGGAGGAATCACCAAAGACAGGATTTCCTCCTCCTGCATCCTGCATTCCTTATCCCTTTCTTGCTAGGCTGATAGCTAAGGGCTAGGGGCAAATGGCAAGAGATGAAGCGGCGATCGTTTTTGCAGCAGTCGAGCTTATTACTGGCAGCATGGGGCACGAGTCAAACTGGGCTTGCTCTGGTCGATCGCACTCGTCAAGTTTTGGCACAGCCAGCTCGTCGAAAGTTAGCGCTCCTCGTTGGCATTAATCAGTATCGCAGTGCTCCTCTCCAGGGATGTCTGACTGATGTTGATCTGCAACGAGAGTTATTGATTCATCGATTTGGGTTTCAGCCATCAGATATTTTGACCTTGACTAATCAGCACGCAACTCGATCGCAGATCGAAGCTGCATTTATTGAACACTTAGTCACGCCGTCAAAAGCAGGCGATGTGGTGGTGTTTCACTTTAGTGGGCACGGTAGCTTACTCAATTTGGGCATGGCAGGAGAAGACTCGCAAACGAGTTTGGTGACGATCGACGAGTCTGCCTCTGATGGAGCTACAATCCTCAATCGTCTCTCTGAAGACACGCTTCTATTGCTGCTCAAGTCCTTGCCGACTGACCAAGTGACAACTATTTTGGACACCGGATACGCCTATACAGGCGCAAATCTCCAAGGAAGTTTACGAGTCCGATCGCAGCCCAGCCTATCGGCAACTCAGCTACACCCAGCAGAAGTGACGTTTCAAGACCAGCGCCTTGAGGAACTCAATCTCGATCGCGCTCAATTAAAAGTGCAGCGACAAGCGAAACAAATTCCTGGGGTGAGTCTGACTGCTGCAAATTCTCACCAATTCGCCACCGAAGCGCGCTGGAATGGCTTTCACGCTGGCTTGTTTACCTATTCTCTGACCCAGCACCTTTGGCACGCAACTCCCGCTACCACGCTGCGATTTGTGCTAAGGCAAACTGCTGAAGACATTGGGCAACAAGCCGACCAGCCGCCTAGCTTAGAAGGTCAGAAAAGTCGTGAGCGTCCGTTAGAGCCTTATCACTTGCCGTTGTCAGCGATCGCAGCAGATGGTGTTGTGATTCGAGTCGAAGAGGACGGAAAAGCGGGGCACATCTGGCTGGCAGGGCTACCTCCACAGGTGTTAGAGCACTATGGCGTAGACTCTTTGCTAACGGTGGCAAAAAGTCCCTTGCAGCTACAAGTTTATTCTCGTGATGGATTGATTGCAAAAGCGCGTCTGGTGTCAAACTTACCCGGTGAAACGCTGAGTATTGGGCAATGTGTCCAAGAATCAATCCGGATCATTCCTCGAAATCTTGGGCTGAATGTGGCATTAGACAGCACTCTGGAGCGAATTGAGCGAGTCGATGCCGTCAGTGCCTTTTCTGCGATTTCTCATTTGTCTGCTGCCCCCGCCGGAGAGCAGCCTGCTGACTACCTTTTTAGCAAAGTGCCTGCGAATACTCAAGTTGCTGCTTTGCCATCAGCCTCGATCGCTGAGCTAGTCAAGCCCTCTGGCTATGGGTTGTTTTCTCAGGGTCACGAGATTCTTCCCAGCACGGTTGGAGAACCAGGAGAAGCGGTGAAGGTTGCGGTTAAGCGGTTGGCTCCGCAACTGCAAACTTTACTGGCAACAAAGTTATTGAGTTTAACCGTCAATGATCGATCGTCCTATTTAGCCATAAGCGCAAGCCTGAAAACAACGGCTCCTCAATCGCAAATTCTCATTCAGCAAAAGACAGATCGAGCGCGAGATCAGTCCGACCAGACTCCGATCTCAGCCAGTGATGGCAAGATGCTCACCGTGGCGATCGGCACCCGCATTCACTATCGCATTCAGAATGACAGCCAGCAGCCCATTTATTTTGTGTTAGTCGGTTTAGATAGTAGTGGCAATACATTTGCGTTTTATTTGGACGACAAAACTACCCAAAAAGAAATCTCTCCAGGGGAAACTTTGACTGTGCCTTCGGTTTCGCCAACCTTTGAGTGGGTCGTGCGGAGTCCGATCGGGCTAACCGAAACTCACTTAATCTGTAGTCGCCAGCCCTTTAGTCAAACGCAAACTCTTTTAGCAGCAACTCTACGATCGTCCCCAGAGTCAGGAATTATTCGCTCCATTCCAAACGCTTTAGAGGTCGCTCAAGCTGTGCTGCAAGATATTCATCAAGCCAGCCAATCTACCCTGCCAGGAGCAGTTCTGGGAGAGACGTATGCCTTGAATATGAAGGCGTGGACAACGTTTCGATTTGTTTATCAAGTAGTGTGAACCTGTGGTCAAAGAGTTTTTTTTGCGGATCATAATCCTGATAGTGCTAGGACTGGGATTACCCTCGATCGCCCTTGCGGATGGATCGGTCTATGAAATCCGGACGCACCATAATTCTGACGGAATTGGCAAAGTCTACCTGGGACGAGAAATTGCACAGGTCATGGGATATGAAGGGGCTAGTTGGCTAGAACGCTATCGTCGCGATGGCGAAGAGCAACCTCAAAAAGTCATTAATGATCTGAATCTCAAACCTACCGATGTTGTCGCCGACATCGGCGCTGGCACAGGCTACTTCAGCGTTCGGATTGCGCCTCGTGTGCCAAGAGGCAAAGTGCTAGCAGTGGATGTTCAACCAGAAATGATCGAGATTTTAACAACGCTCAAAACTAAAAAGCATCTCTCAAATATTGAGTCTATTTTAGGCAGCGCAACAGATGTGAATCTCCCATCTGAAAGCGTCGATGTGGCGCTGATGGTCGATGCTTATCATGAATTTGAGTATCCGAAAGAAGTGATGACCTCGATCGTCAAGGCTTTAAAACCCAAGGGCAAAGCCGTTTTGGTTGAATACCGCGCTGAAAATCCTCTGATTCTAATCAAAGGACTTCACAAGATGACGCAATCGCAAGTCAAGAAAGAGATGGAAGCCGTCGGGCTAACCTACCTCGAAACCAAAAGTGATTTACCCCAACAGCATCTAATGATTTTTGAGAAGCAAAATTAGCCCAAATTGCACCACAAATGCGATCGCCAATCCCGTAGAGACGTTTCGGTGGAAGACGATCCACTGATTTCGCCATGACCCATAATCCGTCACATTCAGAAATAAAATTAGCATTGACACAAAAAAGCCCGTAGACGCTCGATCGAGCATCTCCACGAGCTTTGTGTTTCAACAAATGAACCTTAACGACCGATCCCAACATAGCGGAACCCAGCTTCTTCAAGCACTGCCTGATTTAAGAAGTTGCGACCGTCAATCATAATCGGAGCGTGCATGAGCTGCGCCATCTTGATATAGTCCAGCGTTTGAAACTGCTGCCACTCAGTCACCAACACCAACGCATCACAACTATCAGCGAGTCGCTCGGCATCCGTTTCGACAATCACATCAGATAGACCGTGACGCATCCCAGTCTGCGAGATGATGGGATCGTAAGCTTTGACCTTGGCACCCAAGCGCGTCAAGTTTTCAATCAAAGACAGCGCAGGGGCATCACGTAAGTCATCGGTATCAGGCTTAAAGGTCAACCCTAACAGACCGACCGTTTTGCCCTTCAAAATCTTGAGAACCTGCTGAAGTTTCTCAACGACGATCAGCTTTTGACGTTGGTTGACGCTGACTGCCGCTTTTAGAAGCTGCGTCTCAAACCCATAGTCATCCGCTGTGTGAATCAGTGCCGATACATCTTTCGGGAAGCAAGACCCGCCCCAGCCTAACCCAGCTTGCAGAAACTTGCTGCCAATGCGAGAGTCTAGCCCGATGCCCTTAGCAACTTGAGTCACATCTGCCCCGACTCGATCGCAGATATTCGCCACTTCATTGATAAAGCTGATCTTGGTCGCGAGGAACGCATTCGCTGCATATTTGATCATCTCAGCCGAACTCAGATCCGTTACCACCATCGGCACAGGAGGTTGAGACTTATCTTCAGCAAACTGCCGCTCAATGATCGGGGTATAGAGTTCTCGCATTAGCGTGGCTGCACGAGGGCTATTACCGCCTAACACGATGCGATCG
>JBBRMC010000267.1:0-5510 GCA_038231055.1 Leptolyngbyales cyanobacterium | reverse complement strand
GTGGCTGCCTGTTGCCCCCACGCGTGGAGGCTAGAAGGATTTCCCCACTGTTCGGCTAAAACTTGTTGCATCAGCGCGATCGCCTCTGGGCGAGTGGGGGTGGTCGCACTGTAATCTAAATAGATTTGCATAAGTCACTCAGCAGAACAAATCAAAAATTGCAATTCGCTTTGGGTACGCTACAAAGACATCTCTCTTGACCCAGGTTCCTCAATCTAGCTTATTGTGCGTCCAATCAACTCCCTCTCCCGAAGTTTATATGCTGCTGCCCTAGCACTGGGCTTAGTTGCGTGTCAGCAAGCTCAACCGCAGCCGCCCTCGCGTCCCGTTCCGCTCGCTCAAGATGCGCGGGTGCAGGTTTACACCAATCATGAACCTGCATCGCAGTACACAGAGCCTTATCGCAAACAGACTCGATCGGGCGATGACCTGGAACAAATTATCGTAGATGCGATCGCATCAGCTCAAACCAGTGTCGATGTTGCTGTTCAAGAATTCCGTTTGCCTAAAATCGCCAAGGCTTTGAGCGATCGTGCTCAAGCGGGAGTAAAAGTGCGGGTGATTCTAGAAAATAGCTACTCACGCCCGGTCAGCAGCGTTCGCGCCGATGAAGTTGCCAACCTCCCAGAGCGCGATCGCGATCGTTACAGCGAGTCCATCAAGCTAATCGATCAAAATGGGGACGGACAACTCAGCCCCGCTGAAATCAGTCAGGGTGATGCGCTGGTGATGCTTGACAACGCCAAAATTCCTCGCATTGACGACACGGCTGACGGGTCTCGCGGCAGTAATTTGATGCACCACAAATTTGTGATCGTAGATGGACGCACGATCGTCGTTACCTCCGCAAATTTTACCCCATCCGATATACACGGAGATTTCAAAACCCTCACCAGTCGGGGCAACGCCAATAACCTCCTCAAAATCGATAGCTCAGAGTTAGCGGCTCTGTTTACTCAAGAATTCAATCTCATGTGGGGTGACGGTCCTGGAGGCAAAAAAGACAGTCTATTCGGAGCCAAAAAGCCGCATCGTGCTCCTCAACAAGTGCAGTTGGGAGATGTTTCGATCGAGGTGCAGTTCTCTCCGTCATCGCCCTCGCTCCCGTGGGAGCAAACCACCAACGGTCTAATTGGCAAAACCTTGAGTCAAGCGAGTGACTCGATCGCAATGGCGTTATTTGTCTTCTCTGATCAGCCACTTGTAAATCTACTAGACATTCAACGTCAAAAAGGGGCGAAGATTCAAGCGCTGATTGATCCGGGCTTTATGTTTCGCTCCTATAGCGAAGGGTTAGATATGCTGGGCGTTTCGCTAGGAGACACCTGCAAACCCGACCCGAATAACCGTCCTTGGCAGAACCCAATTACGACGGTTGGAGTGCCCCGCTTGCCGCCGGGTGACTTGCTGCACCACAAGTTTGGCATCGTCGATGGGCAGACCGTAATCACCGGGTCACACAACTGGACAAAGGCAGCGAATCAGGGCAACGACGAAACCTTGCTGGTGATTCACAGCCCTGTGGTAGCAGCGCACTATCAGCGAGAGTTCGATCGCCTCTATGCAGATGCAATTTTAGGGGTACCTCCTGCCATTCGCCGCAAAGTTGACGCTCACGAACAACAATGCGGAAAGCCTACACCTTCAGCCTCTGTCGCTCCTGCTTCTGAGAAGCGAGACACGCCCAAAAAACTGCGAAGGTCCCCCTCGCAGCCTCCTGCTGAGACTACAAATCAGCTAGTGAACCTGAATAAAGCCACTCAAGCAGAACTGGAAGCCCTACCTGGAGTCGGTCCCGGTTTGGCGAAGCGGATTATTGCCGCCCGTGAGCAGAAACCCTTTGCTTCGTTGGCGGATCTCGATCGAGTCTCAGGAGTCGGACCCAAACTGCTGGAGAAGCTGCGCGATCGAGTCACCTGGTAAAAGTTGAGTGCAAAAAAAGGGACAGGCTGGAAACCTATCCCTAATAGAATTAACCGAATGTTGGACTCATGAATCTCGATTGTTGACGATCAAAATCTCGCCCTTCAACATGCGTTGAGCCGCGTCTAGAAGCGCTTCTTCTAAATAAGGCTTTGTGAAATAGCCACTGGCTCCTAAAGACGCTGCCATTTGACGATGGCGATCGGCACCGCGAGAAGTCAGCATCGCGATCGGCAGGCTGCTCAAATTGGGATCTTTCTGAATTCGCGACAGTAGCTCCAAGCCATCCATTCTGGGCATCTCAATGTCGCAGAAGACGATATCGCACGGCAGACCTGCTCTCAGCTTCTCCCAAGCCTCTTGACCGTCGCGGGCTTGCTCCACACGATAGCCAACCTTATTAAAGGTCATTGACAGCAGTTCACGAACTGTGATCGAGTCGTCCACAATTAGCACCGTTGGCTCGGTCTTCATCGTGACTGTATCGGTTGACTGCGAAGCACCCTGCTCCCACATCGTGCCAACATCGCGGCGAATCCGACCCATTGCGAGATCGATGAGTTCTAGCACGTCGGCGATCGGCATAATTCGACCATCGCCTAGCACCGTCGCACCTGCCACTCCAGTTGGCTTCGGCACCGGACCTTCTAATTGCTTAATCACGATCTCCTGTTCGCCCAGCACCTGATCGACTTGCAGCGCCAGATAGTTGCCCGCACTGCGGAGAACCACCACAGACACCATATCGTCTTCCTGGTTGCCGCCGTAGACATTACCTCGGCTAAGGTGGCGACTATAACCCAATAGATCAGTCAAGGGGCGCAAGGTCAAGACAGAATCTCGCCAGACGATCGCCGGATGCCCGTCTGAGTCGGTTTGAATACGCTCTTTAGGAATGTCGAGCATATCTTCCACCCCATCCATGGGGAAGGCGATGCGGGCACGATCGCTGATGCAGCACAGCGCCTTCGAGATGCTAAGAGTCAGCGGCAACCGCACGGTAAAGGTGGTGCCCTTACTCATGGCTGAATCGGTGTTGATGACTCCCCGAATTTCGCTCAAACTGGTACGCACCACATCCATACCGACTCCTCGACCAGAGAAGTCATCTGCCTGATCTTTAGTAGTGAAACCAGGGTGGAAGAGGAGATCATAGATATCTAACCGAGCCATCGCTTTAGACTCAGAGGAGGTAATCAATCCTTTCTCGATCGCTTTAACTTTGACTCGCTCAACATCGATACCTGCCCCGTCATCAGAGACCGAGATCACCGTCTGGTTCCCCTGGTGAAAGGCACGAATCGTAATTTTGCCGATGGGCGACTTTCCGGCGGCTCGGCGCACCTCAGGCGTTTCGATACCGTGGGTAATCGCATTGTTAACCAAGTGAGTCATCGGATCATAGAGATGCTCTAGGATCATCTTATCAATCAGCGTTTCGCGACCTTCAATCACCAGCTCTGCCTGTTTGCCACACTTCATGGCAATATCTCGCACGGCACGCGGCAGGCGATCGGCAGTCTGGGCAAACGGCACCATTCGAGAGCGGGTCAGCCCTTCTTGCAGTTGTGTCGTCACCTGCCGGAACATCCGCGTCACTTGATCGGTTTCATCGACAATAAATTCAATGTCAGAAGCAGATTCTCGGACTCGCACAATCAGCTCAATCATCTCCTGCGAGAGCGAGTGAAACCCCGTAAAGCGATCCATTTCTAACGGGTCATACTCGACGGCTTCAGACGAGTTGTTTGAGGTGGATGCGCTACTGTCTCGCATCGGCGTGCTAAAGATAGAAGGCGTTCGTTGGTTGCGGCTGGCAAGAAGAGAGCTTTCTAGCAGCGATCGCTCATACAAGTCCTGCATTCGCTGACCCACATCGCTCAATTGCTGAACTTGGTAGAGAAGGTTATCGAGTGACTGGCGCAACCGCTCTTGGTCTTGCTCTAAGCTATTGCGGTTAACCACTAGCTCGCCGACTAGGTTGCTGAGATTGTCTAGGTGCTTGACCGGAACCCGCATGGTTTGCTCGCTGAAGCCTTTTCCGGGTCGGCTAGTACGCCGTGCCAGTTGGGTGCTGTTCAAGCTCTTTGCGGCTGGAGATCCTCCCATCGTTTTGTCAGCATCCTCCAGCATTCTCTCTAGATCATCAAACTCTGTATCAGAGTCATTAGAGGCAGACAAGCCTGCTTGAGCCGTAGCAGCGAGTGACTCAGGTGCATCTGCTAAAAGAGATTCGAGGTCATCAAAGTTTTCAGCGGTTAACCCTTGGGCGATCGGGGATGGGTCGTCGTTGAGTAAATTGTCTAGGTCATCAAACTGATCAAACTCTGTCGTTGGCTCATCCAATAAGGTGTCTAGGCTCTCTACTTCAGCCGCCGCACCAGCCGTTTCCTCACCTAACAAAGCATCTAAGTCATCAAAGCTTTCTGAGTCGGAAGGTTCAGACCCATCTAAAAGAGGTGCATCCAATAAATCATCCAAGTCGCCAAATCCATCATCAGTTGCTAGATCAGCGTCTAATGCAGGAATTTCCATGCCTAGAAGAGCATCTAGCTCAGAATCGGTCTCGTCAGATTCGTTGGGCTGGTGAGAGGCAGCCATAGCTGCCCCTAATGAGATGACGGCTGCTGATGCGATGCCTGCTCCAAGAAGAGGATCAAAGTCTAAAGAGTTAGCAGTTTCGGTAGGCGAGACTTCTTCTAGTGGCTCAAAGTCGTCGCTCAACTCTGCGATCGAGAAATCATCGAAGTTATCAAGCTCTAAATCGAAGTCAGCATTCTCTGCATCACTAGAGGAACCCTCTAAATCGAACATCAGATCCAGGTCGTTTTCGACCTCTCCGGGGTCTTGTAAAGAGGCGGATTCTGTCAAAAAGTCGAGTCCCAAATCGTCTAATAGACTATCTGAAGCGTTCGGCTCAGAAGCTACATCTTCCGAAGAGAAGAGGTCAAAGCTTAACTCATCTAAGCTGTCTGTAGAGGATTCTAAAGACAACTCATCTGAATCGAGTCCAAAAAGACTTTGAGTAGCGATCGGGTCAAGCTCATCACGAACTTCTAACGCCTCACTCTCCTGATGAGAACCCATTTCAAACAGGTCATTTTCCAGATCAAGAGAGGGATCAGAGGGCTGTTCTGTCACTTCTAAGTCAAGATCGTCTCTTAGCAGGTCATCTAGGCTATCGGACGAGTCGTTATCTAGCCGCTCGATGTCTGATGCAGTCTCTGCTTCGATCGCCGCTAGATTCAAAAGATCATCTAAATCCTCAGTGCGATCGAGGGAGAGAAGTGAATCAGCTATCGGCTCCTCGCTTCCCTGCTGGTCATCTTCTATCAAAAAGCCAAGAAGATCTGTAGTCTCCAGTTCTGAGGGAGGAGTTTCAGCAAATAAAAGTCCCAAATCCTCAGAGTTCTGATCAAACAAACTGTCAAGCTCATCGCTAGTTTCCGAGGCGTTAAGATTCAGGTCTAGCGATTCTTCAGACAGATTAAAGTTAAAACTGGATGAATCTTCAAACTCAAATAGTCCTGCTAAATTAGCGTCTCCTGACTCAGAATTAGCGTCTAAGGTTAGCGGAGTCTCGACAG
>JBBRMC010000266.1:0-5529 GCA_038231055.1 Leptolyngbyales cyanobacterium | reverse complement strand
CGGAGGCTGGTGATCGATGTGACCGCGCTGTTGAGAATATCGTTTAAGGTCGCTTGAGAGGTTTGCCAACGCTGCTCGCCTTCTGATAAAGCCTGCACCAACTGCTGACGATGCGCTAGTTCTATCATTTTTTCATCGCTTACCTCCTGCAATGACTGCATCAGCTCTGACCCTTTTAGTGGATTTAGGGCACTTAAAAGGCTTGTCTGAGTGAGCAGACCTACTAACTCACCTGCTGCCCCAACGACAACAAGCCGTTGCACCTGGCGACGCTGCATTTCTTGATGAGCACTCCACAACGTTTCATAAGATCTGACTAAAAACAAAGGCATACTCATGATGGTGCTAACTGATGTCTGGGCAAACGTTTGCCCCAATGCTTGGAATTGCACGACATCACGCTCAGTTAAAATGCCGATCGGGGTCACAGGTGACGATTGAGGAATAAACGGATGGGGAAACCGAGAAAATAAACTAGCTTGATTCTCGTGCTCTCTCGCTCCTTCTAACTCTTCGACGATGACTACGCAACTCACGTGCCGCGTCGCCATTAGCGTTACGACTTCCTGCACCGAAGCATTTGACGGGGCACAGACTACCGAGAGTTCCATTGCCTCGTTGACTCGACGCATTCGCAGCAAATCGGTGGGTTTTATCGTAGCGCGAATCGATTGAGGAGTTGCGATCGCAATAATGTGCCCATACGAGTTGACGACGGGCAAATGTCGAATTCGGTAACGACTAAATGTTTGGGTAACCACTGAAATGTCTGCGGCTTCTGATTCAGCGATCGTGAGGACTTGACGAGTCATTAAAGTCGCCACGGTAGAAGTGTGGAGATTGAGGTTGCTTGCGATTGCCCGCACGGCATCCCACTCGGTAAAGATTCCTACTAGGCGCTGATTCTCTGTGACTAAGACACAGCTAGTTTGACTCTGATGCATTTTGCAGATGACCTCAGTGACAAACGTGGTTGATGTCACGCTCACCCAGTCTGGGATCACATCTGATTGAGTCACTATTTGGCTAAAATCACACGGATGCTGCACGGATGCCCCCTAGAGCCGATATTCTAAATCGAGCAGATCTGCTTAGACTAACCGCTAAAGACCTGTAAGTACCTATCAAAGTTTTACACTAATACGTGATTGGAAGTACGGTAAGTCGAAAAAAAGTTAGGTAGAAAATATTACGTTTTCTGGTTTATGCAAAACAATCTCAGCGTTTTTACAGAGAACGCTTAGTAGTCAAGAAAGAAATCCCTATATTGACTGAAAAGGGTGGCGTTGAGTTCAGTGATTTCACCGATGGCTAGACTCTTTCTTCTAGACCGGATAGGCTCCCAATCCAAAGCTTATTTTGCTCACCTGTGGCGGCTCTGACCTCATCCTTTACCCAATTAAAGGAGGGTCTGTTTAGAGATTATTCTGTGCAGTTGAGTGATTTATTCCGTTGGTCAGACGGATTTAGATAGGTAGCTCTTTAGACTACTCCAAGAGCTGTTGATTTAGAGCGACTTTGGATAGGAATTCCCTATGACTCAAACCTGGTTAATGATGGGGTGTGTTGGCATGACTCTGGGCGCGATCGTGTTCGGCTTCGGTGCAAACAACGCCAAAAATGAGGCATGGCGAATTGTCTACATTATCAATTTTTTTATTGCCGCCATCGCAGCTAGTCTGTATCTCGCCATGGTTTTAGGTCAAGGCTTTAATACAATCTATGGTCGTCCGACTTATTGGGTTCGTTATGTCACGTGGTCATTATCTACCCCGTTAACGCTGGTACTTCTTAGCTTTCTAGGAGGGACGAGTCTCCCGATCGCTGCTAGTATGGTCGGTGCTGATCTTTATATGATTGCAACAGGATTTATTGCTGCAATCTCACCAAAGCCTACCAACTATATTTGGTATGTTGTAAGTTGCGGTGCTTACTTAGGTCTTGCTTACCTACTGCTGCACCATTATAGAAAGGAAGCAGAACAGCAGCATCCGAGAGGCAAAAAAGTATTTTACAGATTACTCGCCGTGCATTTGCTGTTGTGGACAGCTTATCCGATCGTGTGGATTTTGGCTAAAACGGGTTATGGCGTAATCGATAGCAGTTTAGAAACCCTGTCTTACACCCTGCTAGATTTAGCGGCTAAAGTCGGGTTTGGGTTTCTCTCACTAAATTCGCTGCGCCAGTTAGAGAAGAAAATCGAAGCGCCTCAACGCCTTCAAGAACGAATCTTGAGATGAGCAAGAATTGAGGTGAATATCCCTAGTTCGTTTAGCTACAGCTTCACATCAGGCGGGATGATGATGCGTCGATCCCGTGAATCACGCCATTACTCGCCTGAATATCGAACTGGCTGACTTTAGCGTCTTCCACAAGTGAGAGTTTGATCAGACTGAGTAATCAGGTTTTGCCCTGTCACTGGCTTCAAGAATCTAAAACTCCAGCACTGTAGGCGTTAAAGCTGTAGGCAAAGGTTAATTTTTGAGCCTCTGACGGCTTGAGGCTACGATTAATTTCGCTGGCAAACGGCACATGAAACCGACCCAATTCTTCAGGCAAAAGGACGTAATGGGAATTCGGTTCAACAACAAATTTTGAGCACTTTTTCGCAAGCCCCGCATTTTCGAGTAGTGACTCTACCTCCTCTGAAGTTTGCTGATTTAGATAGATCGAATTTGCCCCAAATGGAAAGACTTTTCGAGAAAGATTTCGCAGAATATGACCTGGACAATTGCGGTTATGGAAGGAGTTATTCAACACAAAAGCTCCGCCTGGTTTGAGAACACGAGTTGCTTCTAACAACAGTTTCTCGACTTTTTCTAGTTCAATGTGCATCAACACCGCGTTAGAAATAATTAAATCCACTGAGTTATCATCTAGTGGCAAGGTCTCAGCAGAGTTACAAATTAACGTGAACTCTGCGGATGGGTAGAAGCCATAGGTTTGTTTGAAATAAAGCAGTCGTCGCAGCAGAGGCTCTGATATATCAATTCCGTAGTATTGATTGCAAGAGAGATTCTTTTCTTTTGAAAGGTTGATTGAAGCTCTACCGTAGCCGCAGCCGATTTCAAGAATTGTTTCAAAATGACGATCGTGAGGAAACCGATTCCAAAGCCCGCCGATTTTCCCTGTGATTTGCTGATAGTCGATCGTTTTTAACGCAGCTTCGCCGAGTTCTTCAGCTTTCTGGGTTTGATAATAAGTTTCCCCAATTTTGTCCCATAGTTGCTTTTGTTCAGCCGCGCTCAAAACCTCATAATCTTTGGGAAAAAAGATCCCATCATGATGTTGAAAATCTTCTTGAAGTCGGGAGTTGATTAAGATAGACATTGTACGCAGCTCCGAAGGTTAAATCGTGGAGTGATTATGAATTCCTAACATCTAGTTACTAACAGCTAGAGTGTAGACTTAGCTATATTTCCCAGGAACTTGCTGAATTCTTCAAGATTTTGCAACGATCGTTAGAGCAACAGCTATCTCAGTAATAGTTCTAGCGTAGTTTGTATCAAATACTAGTTCGGCAAGACAATAACGCCTTTTAAATAGACGGCTTCAGACTTCTTCTACGTTGATTCATTCCCTTCGATACACTAGAGAGATGGGATTTACGATTCAGCCCTTACCGATCGACGTGGTGCACTTGATTGCAGCAGGAGAAGTCATTGACTCTCTGGCAGCCGTCGTGCGGGAATTAGTCGAGAACTCGATCGATGCAGGCGCGACTCGCATCACCGTGTCTCTCTGGGCTGATCAGTGGCGAGTCCGGGTGGCTGATAACGGCGCAGGAATGGACTTAGAGGCATTAAAGCAAGCTGCCCTGCCCCACACGACAAGCAAGATTCACGATCGTCAAGACCTCTGGAATATTCGCAGTCTCGGTTTTCGGGGCGAGGCGCTACACAGCCTGTCACAGCTATCGCAAGTCGAGATTCTTAGTCGCCCTGCAACAGCCACTCAAGGGTGGCGAGTTGTTTACAATCCTGAAGGAGTCGCCACTCAAACCGAAACGGCAGCGATCGCCCCTGGTACAATCGTCACCGTCGATCAGCTTTTTGGCAACTGGTCAGCCCGTCGGCAAGGCTTACCCGCGATCGCTCAACAAATTCGAGCAGTCCAAGCAATGATTCAGCAGATTGCGCTGAGTCACCCCCAGATCACCTGGCAAGTTCAGCAAAACGATCGGGAATGGTTTAACCTGTGGGCTGGCGAAACCGCTCGGAAAATCTTGCCTCAAATTCTGCGAGGGGTGCAGATTGGAGATCTGCAAGAACTCACCGTTGAGGTGCCCATAGCAAAATCGGGAGAACCCTCCTCGCTCTATGTGCTGGCAGGTTTGCCCGATCGCTGTCATCGTCACCGTCCTGATTGGGTGAGAGTGGCAATCAATGGTCGATTTGTGGAAGTACCGGAGCTAGAACACACGATTTTAGGAGCATTTCGGAAAACCTTGCCGCGCGATCGTCATCCCGTCTGCTTGCTGCATCTTCAGGTGCCCCCTGCCCAGATTGACTGGAACCGTCACCCCGCCAAAGCCGAGATTTATTTGCATCATCTCAGTCATTGGCAAACCCACATTGTTGAAGCCCTCGATCGAGCCTTGCGCCTCAAACCTGAGTCACTCTCTGAAAGCTTCTATTCTGAGCGAGTCGGCAAGTTGCTCAAAACGGCTGAATCAGACGGGGGCTATCACGTCGATCGCGAGATTCAGCCCTCCTCCGAAGCGGCTCCCCTTTCATTAGTGCGGGCGATCGCTCAAGTTCACAATCGCTACATTCTGGCAGAGCACCCGGCAGGGATGTGGTTAGTTGAGCAACATATCGCCCATGAGCGAGTGCTCTATGAACAGGTGTGCGATCGCTGGCAGTTAATTCCGTTAGAGCCTGCAATCATTCTCAATCACCTATCGATGGCTCAACTTGAACAACTTCAGCGATTAGGGATAGACGTAGAGCCGTTCGGTGAGCAAATTTGGGCAATTCGGACTGCTCCCGCTCTTCTCGCTCAACGAGATGAC
Source organism: Leptolyngbyales cyanobacterium (assembly GCA_038231055.1). Classification (GTDB taxonomy): domain Bacteria; phylum Cyanobacteriota; class Cyanobacteriia; order Leptolyngbyales; family Leptolyngbyaceae; genus Phormidesmis_A. The sequence continues at coordinate 515 of JBBRMC010000266.1, read as the reverse complement.
TGTGCTGAAGCGTTGATGGAACTCAGTTCAGGAGGTGACTTGCAATCTGCTCAAGTCGCCACAGCTTGCCGCAGCGCCATTCGTAACGGAACTCCGCTAAGCCTGACTGAGATGCAAACGCTGCTCGATCAGTGGCAGCAGACTCGCCAACCACGCACCTGCCCTCACGGGCGACCAATTCACCTCTCTTTAGAAGAAACGACGCTAGCACGGTTCTTTCGTCGCCACTGGGTGATTGGCAAGAGCCACGGCATCGAACCATAAATTATTCGCAAAGGTGTAATCACGTCTGCACAAAATTTCAACTAACACATCTTTAGGATTCGTGTATTTGCGTGGGATAATTTCAGGCAGAAACAAAACGCGGAAACCCTTTTTTTAGACGTGAGTGAGGAGTTTAATCAATGATTAGCATTCAGATGAACCGATGGAACCCCGCGATCGCCGGACTCGCCCTGTTCGCCATAACCGGAGCGACCACCCCAGCCTTTGCTCAAGCTCCAGCCTCCGCTTCG
>JBBRMC010000265.1:0-5529 GCA_038231055.1 Leptolyngbyales cyanobacterium | reverse complement strand
TGATTTTGCGCCGATCGACCAATTCCCCCGGCGGACCTGGACAGGCGATGAGCTTTGGTAAGTCTCGCGCTCGGTTCCAGATGGAAGCCAAAACGGGAGTGATGTTTGATGACGTAGCAGGCATCGAAGAAGCCAAAGAAGAATTGCAAGAGGTCGTCACCTTCCTCAAAAAGCCTGAGCGATTCACAGCAGTCGGTGCCCGGATTCCGAAGGGCGTTTTGCTCGTCGGACCTCCTGGAACGGGTAAGACATTATTGGCAAAAGCGATCGCAGGTGAAGCCGGAGTTCCGTTCTTCAGCATCTCTGGGTCTGAATTTGTCGAAATGTTCGTTGGCGTGGGTGCATCTCGCGTCCGTGACCTGTTCAAAAAAGCCAAAGAGAATGCCCCTTGCATCATTTTTATCGATGAAATTGACGCGGTGGGTCGTCAACGGGGTGCAGGCATCGGCGGTGGCAACGACGAGCGAGAGCAAACCCTCAACCAACTGCTGACCGAGATGGACGGCTTTGAGGGCAACACGGGCATTATCATCATCGCGGCAACTAACCGGGCTGATGTCCTTGACTCTGCGTTACTGCGTCCGGGTCGCTTCGATCGTCAAGTTCAGGTTGATGTCCCTGATATCAAGGGTCGTCTGGAAATCTTGAATGTCCACGCTCGCGACAAGAAGATTTCTGACGAGGTTTCTCTTGACGTAATTGCTCGTCGCACCCCTGGTTTCTCTGGGGCTGACCTCGCCAACCTGTTGAACGAAGCTGCCATTCTCACCGCTCGTCGTCGTAAAGAAGCGATGACCATGCTAGAGATTGATGCAGCGATCGATCGTGTGGTTGCAGGTATGGAAGGCACCCCGCTCGTAGACAGCAAGAGCAAGCGCTTAATCGCTTATCACGAGATTGGACACGCCGTAATTGGTACGTTGGTCAAGGATCATGACCCTGTGCAAAAAGTGACGCTGGTTCCTCGTGGGCAGGCTCAAGGTTTGACCTGGTTTACTCCTTCAGAAGATCAAGGGTTGATTTCTCGCTCTCAAATCCTGGCGCGCATTCAAGGTGCTTTAGGTGGACGGGCAGCTGAAGAAGTGATCTTTGGCGATGCTGAAGTTACCACTGGAGCCGGAAACGACTTGCAGCAAGTAACCGGCATGGCGCGTCAAATGGTGACTCGTTATGGGATGTCTGATCTAGGTCCGTTGTCGCTCGAAAGTCAGCAAGGCGAAGTCTTTTTAGGTGGCGGCTGGACAAATCGATCGGAATATTCTGAGGTGATCGCGGCTCGAATTGATGGTCAGGTGCGCGAGATTGTCGCCCACTGCTATCAAGAAGCCTGTCGCATCATGCGCGAAAACCGTGAAGTCATCGATCGCTTAGTCGACCTGTTGATTGAGAAAGAAACGATCGACGGTGACGAGTTCCGTCAGATCATGGCTGAATACACCGTAGTTCCTGAGAAAGAACGCTACGTTCCTCAACTGTAGATTCAGATCTCAAATCTCATAGGCTCAGTGGGGATAGCGTCTGCTATCCCCATTTTTTTCGTGAATCTAGGTGATGTGCAACTGATTTACTCTCATTCCAACCCTTCTCCCTAGGGAGAAGGGCTTTCAGATTCTTTCTAGTTCCCTCTCCTTGGGGAGAGGGCTAGGGTGAGGGCTATAGTCTCAAGCATTTGAGAGAAGTTGCACATCGCCTTGAATTGGCTATTTCAGACCCAAGCCAGCCTTGCCTGCATAAATGGCTTGATTGCCCAACTCGTCCTCGATTCGCAGCAGTTGGTTATATTTAGCCACTCGCTCACTGCGACAGAGAGAACCCGTTTTGATCTGCCCCGCACGAGTGGCGACGGCTAAATCTGCGATCGTGGTGTCTTCAGTCTCGCCTGATCGGTGGCTAATAATCGATCGGAAACTGTTGCGCGTCGCTAAGTCGATCGCTTGCAGAGTTTCTGTCAGCGAACCAATTTGGTTGAGTTTGATCAAAATCGCATTGGCAGCTTTTTGGTCAATGCCTTTTTGCAAGCGAGTGATATTCGTGACGAATAGATCATCGCCTACAAGCTGACAGCGATCGCCGATTTTCTGGGTGAGTGACTGCCAGCTTTGCCAGTCATCTTCGTGTAACCCGTCTTCGATCGACACGATCGGGTATTGACCGACGAGGCTTGCCATATAGTCAATAAACTCACTGGGAGGGTGAGCTAACCCATCGTAGGTATACTGTCCGTCTTTGTAAAATTCACTGGCAGCGATGTCTAAAGCGAGGGCGACCTCAGTGCCAGGTTTATAGCCTGCTTTCTCGATCGCCATCATCAACAAATCCAGTGCCGCTTGGTTGGATTCGAGGTTTGGGGCAAAGCCACCTTCATCCCCTACTCCCGTCAGCAAGCCTTTGTCGTGCAGCACTTTGCTAAGAGAGGCAAACACCTCTGCCCCCCAACGTAGAGCTTCTTTAAAGCTCGTCGCTCCCACTGGGACAATCATAAATTCTTGAAAATCTACGTTGTTATCGGCGTGAGCACCGCCGTTGATCACATTCATCAACGGCACCGGGAGAAGATTTGCTAACGGTCCGCCGAGATAGCGATAGAGCGGTAAGCCGACCGATTCGGCACCTGCTTTTGCCGTAGCTAGCGATACGGCTAGAATCGCGTTTGCCCCTAAATTGGACTTGTTGGGAGAGCCATCGATCGCAATCATCGTCTGATCGATTTCTTCTTGATTAAGGGCAGATAAGCCAATCAATTTGGGTGCCAGAATCTCTTTGACGTTCTTAACCGCCGTCAAGACACCCTTGCCACCATAGCGACTTTTATCGTCATCGCGCAGTTCATGCGCCTCAAAGCTTCCGGTAGATGCCCCGCTTGGCACCTGGGCAATGCCCATCGCGCCGTTAGCGAGATAAACTTCTGCCTCGATCGTCGGGCGACCTCGTGAATCAAGAATCTCACGAGCATTTATAGCCTCAATAGCGGTATCCGAAGTGTTAATCATGCTCTATAAGCCTCAGATAGAAGGGAGGAAGGATGAATGGCAGCAGTTGCCCATCGCTTAGAATAAGCCCTTAGCGGGCACTCTGGGATGATATTCACGCTGTCTCAAGATTATTGAGAGGAGTGATAAGGTTTGTCAGAATGAGTGAGAGTCCTAGAAAAAACGGAAGAACAGACAATGCGACTACTACACACCATGCTGCGGGTCGGCAATTTGGATCAATCGCTGAAGTTTTATTGCGAGTGTTTGGGCATGAAGCTCCTACGGAAGAAAGATTATCCGGGTGGCGAGTTTACACTGGCATTCGTCGGCTATGGCGATGAATCAGACAATACTGTAATTGAACTGACTTATAACTGGGGCAAAGATCACTACAGTTTGGGTGACGCTTATGGGCATATCGCGATCGGAGTCGATGATATTTACGCGACGTGCAAAGAGATTGGCGATCGGGGCGGCAAGGTCACGCGCGAACCTGAACCGATGAAACACGGCTCGACGGTGATTGCGTTTGTTGAAGATCCTGATGGCTATAAAGTTGAGTTGATTCAGCAAAAACTGCTAGAGCCTGCTGCGTAAAAAGAGTCCCCTAGATCTCCGAAAAAGAAGGGATTTGGGGAACTTATAGAAGTTCTCGCTCCTAACCTCACTGAGCGTTTATACTCCTGGTGGAATGATTGTGGGCTTGTTGTGATGTCTGGTTAGGCAGACAGCGCCCGTGTGAGGAGTGAGACGGTGAAGCAGATTAAATGGTTGGCAGTCAGTTTAGGGAGCCTCGGCGTTTTCGCGCAGCCTCTAGCTGGGTGGGCAGATGAAGCAAGCGTTAGACAGGAAGTTTCGCAGGTTTCTGTCGGGGATGCCTCACAAAGCGTTGAGATGGTTGCCGAACCTTCTGCGATCGCTCCCCCCGATCTCACTTCCGAAGATCCGATGGCGCAGGTCACGTCAGTCTCGCAGCTATCAGATATCAAGCCAAGTAGCTGGGCGTTTCAAGCGCTGCAAGCTCTCGTCGAGCGCTATGGCGTGATTGTCGGCTATCCAGACGGCACGTTTCGCGGCACCCGTCCTTTGACTCGATTTGAGTTTAGTGCGGCTCTCAGTGCAGTGCTCGGTAAAGTTGAAGAACAGCTTCTCGCTGGAGATGTTGGCGGCACCGTTCGACAAGACATCTTGACCATTCGACGACTTAATGTTGCGAATGGGAATGCACTGAGCGATTTGCGATCGCGACTCGATACCATCACAAACCGCAATATTCAACTGACCAATCGCCAATTTTCAACCACCACCAAACTCAACGGACAGACTATTTTTGCTGTCACTAACGGCTCTCAAGATACCCTGAGTTTGGCATCTCGAACTCGATTGAATCTGATCACCAGCTTTAGCGGTCGTGATCGTCTAGTCAGTCAGTTAGAAGCAGGCAATAACGGCAGAGACGCGGTTTCGACGGCTCACAATCGAGGGCAAAATCTGCTGGGAACCACAGGCGTTTTAGCCGATGGTGGCGGTTTAGACTATGTGGGAGTCCCTCCCCAAGTCCGTTTGAGAAAACTCTATTACGTGTTTCAGCCCGCCCCAAATCTTGAAGTCGCGGTCGGGTCTAAAATTCCGCCCAGTGATTTTATCGATCGCAATAATTTCGCCAATCAGTCGGGCGATAACTTCAACTCTAGCTTTTTTGCGAATAATCCTTTAATTGTGCAAAATGAAATCGATCGTCCGGGTGGTGCGGGTGCCGCCATTTCTTGGACCGTTCGAGATAATTTGGTTTTGCGCGGACTCTATGCCGCCACTGATGCCGCAAATCCTGCTAAGACACCTAACGGCGGCGGATTGTTTGGCGATCGCTACCAGGGCACCTTGGAAGTTGAATATACACTTCCTAAACAGCCAATCACGGTGCGGCTGCAATATACCCACGCAGAAATTAATGGCAGCACCATCAACGCCGGGGGCATTAACGCAGAATGGGCACTCGATCGTCCTTTTGGCGTATTTGGACGATTGGGATTTGGCTCTTATAACGGATTCAACACAGCTCTGGGGCGGGATTTAGACCTCAGCCCCAAAAGTTGGGCACTGGGGTTTGCGGTGCGAAACTTCCTGATCCCAGGATCAAGAGCGGGAATTGCCCTCGGTCAACCCTTTGTTGAGCAAAAAGTTGGTAGCGCCACCCAAACCAATCTAGAAGGCTATTTCGGTCTAGCGTTGAGTGACCATCTCAACATCAGCCCTGGATTTTTAATCGTTTCTAACCCTAACAATCGGGCAAGTCCAACCATTTGGCAGTGGCTAATTCGGTTTGGGTTTGAGTTCTAGAAAGCTCATTAATAACAGCAAACAGCCTATCACTAAAGGCTACAATGGGATTTCGAGAAGCCGATTTAGAAAGACTGACTGGAGAACATGCAACCCACTGACCCAAGCAAATTTACTGATAAAGCATGGGAGGCGATCGTACAAGCACAGGATGTTGTCCGGCGCTATAAACACCAAAATTTAGAAGTTGAGCATCTGATTACCAGCGTCTTAGAGC
>JBBRMC010000264.1:0-5536 GCA_038231055.1 Leptolyngbyales cyanobacterium | reverse complement strand
TGCTAATTAGCTCTTTTGATCTCCTTTCTGACTTTGGGTTCCTTGCGGACGCGGATACGCAGCTTTAAGAATGTCCTGAATTTTGGTTTTTTGATCGGCTGTGAGATTTACTTCTCTCAGCGCCTGCCGCATTTTTTCACCGCTCTGCACTTTCGTTTGGAACTGCTGCGCTTGTTCTTGCGTCAAGACGGCTAGGATTTGTTTGCGAACGGCTTCTCGCTTTTGTGCTCGATCGGCTTTTTGGGTCTGATCGGGTGCAGATGCAGTATTCGATGGAGTTGATGCTGTTGCTGTTGAGTCAGATTGCGGCGTTTGAGCCGAATTGGATTGACCACACGCAGACACCCCCATCATCAGTGCGCCAACCAAAAAGGTGACTGCGATCATTTGCTTTTTCATCATTCATTCCGTCCAAAATCCGGTTTTACTTGACTAATCTTAAAGGTTGTAGCTCATTGCCGCATGAGACGGGATTCCTAACTTAACCCGTCAAAAACTACTGAGCGGTTGTGACTTTTTTCCTGGTCTAAACGATCGAAATCTAGTCGAATTGGCTCTACCGAGATGAGAAACGAATTTGCTAAACCATTAACATGAACTAAATAACATTAACTGAGATCTTGCATCCGATTAGAACTCCCTCGTGGCTAGCATTCATCCGCTCATGATTGAAACTCACGGTCTAACGGTGCGAAGTCCCCTCAAGGGACTGAACGAGGGATTGAGGCAATTCAGTCCATTTCAATGGACTTCGCAAGGCTAGCCCGGAATTCCATTCACGGGCGGGACACCATCGCAGTGAAGAGGCGGGTGCAAGATCTCAGTTCACGATCTCATCTCGCGCCCCATCCTCTAACCACCTGGCGGGTTAAGGCTAGAAATGGACTTATCCCATCCAAGGGAGAGGGTCATCGTGAGGGCGAATTTAATCCACAATCCTGAGTGTGCTGTTAGAAGCCGCTGTTACGCTCTCACCCAAAGGGGGCTGCTGTGTTGTTTGACTCCTTCATTCCTTCTAAAATTAGGTCAGCACCGTTCGATACCCTACTCCATCTCTTGATGGGAAGGAGTTCTATGATCCGCTTGACCTACCCATCGTTTCGTCTACTGCTATACCTAGAATGGCTGCTGCTAGGAACGTCAGTTGTGATGGAAGTGCTGCATTTGTATCGCTCGCCTTCGTCGCTGCTGCTGCGCCTACTCGCGATCGCCATTTTTGGTCTACTTGGGCTGCGGCTGCCAACGGTGCGATTGCGCTCAAAGATTCTATTTACGGCGTTAGAGTTTGGCTTAATTCTGTTCCCCGTGGTTCAAGAAGGGTTGTCGAGCCGCTCCAATTTTCTATTATTTCTGGTGCTGCTGTTACGCAGTTGTTTGATATTTCGGCAGATAGGGCAGGTGATTGTTCTAGTTTTAGCGATGCTTTCTTATGGGTCGCTGCTGCTATTAAGACCGATCGTGCCTGAAAAATTCATTTCAATGGTTTGGGAATCGCGAGTCAGCAATGTATTGTTGTTTAGCTTGACATTAGTATTTGCCTTGCTGCTAATCAATGCATTGATTGCTGAACGCCAAAGCCGAGAGCAGCTAGAAACGACTCATGATCAGTTAGCTACTACGCTTGAACAATTGCGGCAGTATGCTCTACGAGTTGAAGATCAAGCCACTTTACAAGAACGGAACCGCATCGCCCGCGAAATTCATGACGGACTCGGACATACCCTTGCAGCTCAAACAATTCAGATGAACAATGCGCTATTGTTCTGGAAGTCTGACGCTGATCAAGCACTGGCGTTTCTCAAACAAGCAAAGCAGCTTGGAGCAGACGCATTATTAGAGATTCGTAAATCTGTTTCTGTTTTGCGATCGAACCCCTTACAAGGGCGATCGCTAGGAACAGCATTGAACACGCTCTTACAGAACTTTGAGCACACGACGGGAGTCATCATCTCTAATACGCTTCATTTACCGATGCCGCTCTCTTCAGATGTAAATACAACGCTGTATCGCATTGTGCAAGAATCGCTCACTAACATTCATAAGCACGCTCAGGCAACGCAAGTTAGTGTAGGATTGCATCAACACGCGGGGCTGACCTATCTCTCGATCGACGATAACGGCAAAGGCTTTGACCCGGCTCAAAACACTACAGGGTTTGGGCTTCAGGGAATGCGAGAACGAGCGATCGCCTTGGGCGGACAGTTCACCATTGATAGCCAACCTGGAAATGGCTGCCGCGTTTCGGTTGCGCTGCCCCTTTCAAACCAATTGCCATGATTCGGATTTTGCTTGTCGATGACCAGCACATTATTCGCCAAGGACTCAAGAGTATGCTGGAGTCTAACTCAGACATGCAGGTGGTGGGTGAAGCCGAAAACGGACAACGGGCGATCGAACAAATTTCATCCTTACAGCCTGACATTGTGCTGATGGATATTCGGATGCCCGTGATGGATGGTGTGGCGGCAACCGGTGCGATCGTTCAGCATTATCCCAATACTAGAGTTTTGGTTTTAACCACGTTTGATGATGATGAGTATGTTTCGCAGGCGATGCGGTTGGGTGCAAAAGGGTATTTGCTCAAAGACACAGAACCCGATGAGCTGGCGTTAGCGATTCGTTCTGTCAATAAAGGACACACGCAATTTGGTCCCGGATTATTTGAAAAAGCTCTGATGATGCCTATACCCGCTCCAGTGGCTGTTTTCCCACCCGAACTCGCGCAACTCACGCCTAGGGAATTAGAAGTTTTGCGATTGATCGCTTCTGGCGCAAATAACCGAGAGATTGCTCAGGCATTATTTCTGTCAGAAAATACTGTCAAGAACTATGTGACGAATATTTTGAGTCGGTTGAATTTGCGCGATCGGACTCAAGCTGCTTTACTCGCTCATCCTTTGTTTAATCCGTCCTAGCACTGATATCACTGTTCCAAAATCTTGCAGCAGATTTTCGCCATAAGTTTTACGGAGCAGGCAGCTTATGCTTACAGTAATATCGATCGACAAAACAGCTTGACTAACTCTATGCGGATGAAAGGACTTGAACCTTCACTTCTTGCGAAACCAGAACCTAAATCTGGCGCGTCTACCAATTCCGCCACATCCGCGCTTTTCTGCTTCACTATCATAGCAAAGCTTTGAATCGTTTTGAGTTTTGAATGCGTGAAACTCTAAAGTTCAAAACTCAAAACGTTCATTTCAGGACAGACTGCCCAGACTGAGGGGAATTAAATTTCCTTCGGTGGTCAACCCTAGCATCATTGCGTCGCCCGATCGAATTACCTTTCCCGTGAGGGCGCAGCATTCTTCTCGTTGAGCGGTTGCCTCGATCGTAGCTCGAAAATCAGACGCAGTGATGGTCGGTGTGTAGTCACCCGATTTCTGCTGAACATAGTTCCAGAGAATATCTCGAATCAATGCTTGATAGCCCTGATTGCCAGAAAGCGATTTTAACTGTTCCTTTAACTCTCGTTCCAGACGGATGCTGGTGACTTCCATGTCGGTGGTGGTGGTGCGAGTTAAGGTATGCATGGTCTTTCTCCAAAGTAACTGGACACTTTTATATTACAAGTGTAGTATGCTAACTGTAGACTAAAAATTAAGTCCTCTAAATCTTCTGCAATGAAATCTCTACGACTCTCATTTACATCGTTCTGGCTGGGGCACCGTGTCGGTGATAACCCTTGTGAAATGGGGAGAGCCGTAGTTTTGCCATTTATTAGCAAGTTTTCAGAAAGTTCCCCCAGTATTCAGTTTCCATTACTCCGAAGCGGAAGGGTCAGGCGCGTTCCTGTCCCGGTCTAGCCAGAAAACGCTCAAGTAGTTTTTCTAGCCTCCGCTTCACCTTAATTAGAAGCGGAGGTTTTTGATTGTCGAGTCTCTTGTAAACCCTTGAAACGCTGTAAACCCTGGAACAGAGGAGCAACCAGGAATGCTGAAGTTTACCTATACCGAAACGGGGATCACGATCGAGCGGGTTAACCAGGCTCTCGAAGAGTTGGTGATGCTGCGGGTTGTGTTAGCGATGCGAGTCGGGCAACGGCTAATTGTTGAACCGAGCACTGCAACCTTTTTACTGTCCGCGAATTTGCAAGCTTGGAACCTGCTGGACGCGGTGGTGCAGCGATCGCTCAATGACACGATCGCGCTTTGTCAATGCGATGCAGAGTCGATCGAGGTCAGCCTACGAGGAACGTGGATTGCCCAAACCACCAGCAGCGAGGAGGGCATCTTTTTAGCCGAACTGGGCGATGCGCTTCCCGGAACGCTGTGCGAACGGGCGGAGTTTATTGTGTTTAAGCTCTGGCAAGAATCATCGGCGTGTCAGTCTTCGCTGCGATAATTTGCTTGAGCTGTGAGTGATTGATCTTTCCTTGGGGGTTTCGAGGCAGTTTTTCGAGTGACACCCAATATTTGGGACGCTTGAACTTGCAGAGAGTTTTTTCAAGGGAAGCCATTAATGTCTGCTCAGACACACCGGGATGGTGAGGGACATAAACGGCAGTGATGGCTTGCCCCCAAGTGAGATCGGAGATGCCCAACACGCAGACATCTTCGACGAGTTTGGTTGCCATAATTGCCGCCTCAACGTCTGCCGGAAAAACGTTTTCGCCTCCAGTGATAATCTTGTTGCTGTCGCGTCCAACAATCTGCAAATAGCCTTGTGAGTCAAAAAATCCTAAATCGTCGGGTTGATAAATGGGTTGCTGCAAAAAGTTGGGATAGTAACCCAACATTAATGAGTCAGATTGAATGGTGATTTTTCCGGTTTCACCGATCGCTAACGGTTCGCCTGTCTGATTAGTGATGGTGATTTGAGCATGGGGCAAGGCTTGACCAGAGCCAACTTTCGAGGCTAAGAAGTCTTTTGGTTTGAGAGTGACAATTTGGGATGCCGTTTCGGTCATGCCATAAGTAGGCGCGATCGGAAGTCTACACGATCGGGCTTCATCCAACAAATCTGACCAGGCAGGCGCACCGCCCAACAAAATCGTTTCACATTGAGCCAGCCAGGAAATGGCTTGACGTTGAGATAGCAGTTTTTGAAGTTGGGTCGGAACGAGGGAGAGAAAAAAGTTTTGAGGATTAATAGACTGTGCGTCTCCGGCTGCTAGCGTTTTCCACGGAAGAATCACTAACTGTCCATCTGAGAGAATCGATCGCATAAATTGCATCAAGCCGCTCACATGATAGAGAGGCAACACGCAAAAAGAATTGACGCGATCGACTCCGAAATATTGCCGAAATCCCTGAACGGAGGCGGTTAACGTCTCCCAGGTGTGCATCGCAAATCGAATCTTACCTGACGTGCCCCCTGTCGGAATCATGATCAGAGGAACGGGCGATCGGGTCAGGACTTTACCTGAAACACTCCGATGAGTTTGGTGATTGCCTCCCCAGATGAGATCTGGAGTGACTAAATCAAACACCTGATGCCATTCGGCTTCGACCCAATCGGGGTTGCCCAAAAAAATCGAGCAATTGGCAGAACACGCCGCAATGAAGCCTGCGAGAAACTCGATCGGGTTCCGTTC
>JBBRMC010000263.1:0-5541 GCA_038231055.1 Leptolyngbyales cyanobacterium | reverse complement strand
CTCTTAAAGCCTCAGATTGCAGCGATCGTTTAAGTTCATATCCAAAAGGAGTGATAGCAGAGTGTGGTAAATTTTGGACGAGTTTTAACTGCGATGATTACGCCATTCAAGTCAGATGGCAGCGTCAACTATGCAGTAACTGAGAAGTTAGCGAATTATCTGGCGAACAATGGCACCGATACGCTCGTGGTGTGCGGTACCACAGGCGAATCGCCAACGTTGAGTTGGGATGAAGAATTTGAACTGTTCCAGGTGGTAAAAAATGCCGTAGCTGGGAACGCTAAAGTCATGGCAGGAACCGGGTCAAATTCGACGACGGAGGCGATCGCAGCGACCCAAAAAGCCGCTAAGATGGGGTTAGACGGAAGTTTGCAGGTAGTGCCTTACTACAATAAGCCTCCCCAATCAGGACTCTATCAGCACTTCAAAGCGATCGCGCAAGCATCCTCTGATTTGCCGATCATGCTTTACAATGTGCCTGGGCGCACTAGTCAAAATCTTTTGCCTGAAACGATCGCCCAACTTGCTGAAATCCCCAACATCGTTGCCGTCAAAGAAGCAAGCGGCAATCTTGACCAAGCTAGTCAAATTAGACAATTGACACCGACCGATTTTGCGATCTACTCTGGGGATGACTCTCTAACACTGCCACTTTTAGCGATCGGAGGTCAGGGAGTTGTGAGTGTTGCGAGTCATCTGGTAGGTTCCCAGCTTCAGCAAATGATTCAGGCATTTGAAGTGGGTCAGGTGCAGACGGCAACTCAGCTTCATCTCAAGCTCTTTTCGCTATTCAAGGCGTTGTTTGTTACGACCAATCCGATTCCTGTTAAAGAAGCTCTAAAGCTCCAAGGGTGGGATGTTGGCTCCTATCGTCTCCCGCTTTGTACCCCAGATGAGTCTGTTCGCGTTACGCTTAAGACAGTGATGGCAGAGCTTGACCTTCTCAAATGACTAGCTGCCAAAAGTTTCCCGACAACTGAATAGCCCATGAGCAGTGCTGAGTAGGTTTGCTTTGCCCGACTCCTAGACTTACTGCTTACTCTGCAAAGTCTTGGTTGTAGGCAGACGATCGTTTTTGACTCAGATCCCTACCTCTACAAATGACCTCATATGCCTCATATGCCTTGACCTACGCTCACCTATTGAATCTCCACTTCATACTTTGCAAAACCTAACATCCAATCCATTGAAAACTAATTCTCCGAATCTAAAACCTACTACAAAGCTCCAAATGACCCAAAACACAGCCGCTTCTGATGCGCTCAAAATCATTCCCCTCGGTGGATTGCACGAGATTGGTAAGAATACCTGCGTGTTTGAGTATGGCGACGAAATCGTTCTGCTAGATGCCGGATTAGCCTTCCCGACCGACGGAATGCATGGCGTAAACATCGTGCTGCCCGACATGACCTATCTGCGCGAAAATCGCCATAAGATTAAGGGCATGATCGTCACCCACGGTCACGAAGACCACATTGGCGGCATTCCCTTTCACCTCAAGCAGTTTGACATTCCGGTGATTTATGGTCCTCGATTGGCGATGGCTCTCTTAGAGGGCAAGCTAGAAGAAGCAGGTGTGGCTGATCGTACTGAAATCCGCACCGTTCGCCCTCGCGATATTGTCAGAATTGGCTCCTACTTCTTTGTTGAGTTTATTCGCAACACTCACTCGATCGCAGACAGCTTCACCGTTGCGATTCACACTCCGGTCGGCGTGGTGATTCATACAGGCGACTTCAAATTTGACCATACACCTGTCGATGGTGAGTTCTTTGACTTCCAAAAGTTGGCGGAATATGGCGAGAAAGGCGTTCAGTGTCTGATCAGTGACTCCACGAACTCAGAAGTTCCAGGGTTCACCCCATCGGAAAGAGCAGTGTTTCCAAATCTCGATCGCATTTTCTCCCAGGCTCAAGGACGCTTGCTCGTCACAACGTTCGCCTCGTCAGTTCACCGGATCAATATGATTCTGGAACTTGCGAAGAAGCACAATCGCGTCGTGTCAGTGATTGGTAGATCGATGCTCAACGTCATTGCTCACGCTCGTAACTTGGGCTATATCAAGTGTGAAGATGACTTGCTGCAACCGCTGCACATGACGCACAAGTTGCCCGATAGCAGCGTTCTGATTTTGACGACTGGATCGCAAGGTGAGCCAATGTCTGCCATGACGCGCATTGCCAATGGAGAACATCGTCAAGTCAAGGCGAGACAAGGCGACACGATCGTCTTCTCGGCAAACCCAATTCCGGGCAACACGATCGCGGTGGTTAACACGATCGACAAATTGATGATGCAAGGTGCCAAAGTCGTTTATGGCAAAGATCAAGGCATCCACGTCTCAGGTCACGGCTGTCAAGAAGACCAAAAGCTGATGATTGGGTTGACTCGTCCCCGATTCTTTTTGCCTGTCCACGGTGAGCATCGGATGTTGGTCAAACACTCACAGACAGCTCAAAGCATAGGTATCCCGGCTGAGAATATGGTGATCATTGATAACGGTGACGTGATCGAACTAGGCAAAGACTCGATTCGTAAAGCAGGCAAAGTCTCGTCTGGTATTGAGCTTGTAGATACCTCTCGATCGGGTATGGTTAACGACAAAGTTCTCAAAGAGCGGCAGCAATTAGCTGGAGACGGCATCGTCACGATCGCTGCCACTATCGACGAAGAGGGGCATTTGTTCTCAAAGCCAGAAGTTCACCTGCGGGGTGTTGTTTCTGGGGTTGAGCGTCCGGTTTTGCAGATTAAAGTTGAAGATACGATTCAAGCTGTGTTGCGCGATCGCTGGAAAGACTTTGCTCGTGAGCTAGAAGGTCAGATCGAAATGGACTGGGCAGGGTTGCAGGTTCAGATCGAGCGTGAGTTACATCGATTGCTGAAGCGAGAGTTACAGAGCAATCCGCTTTTAGTCTTCTTGATGCAAAACCCTGAGCCTGCGGCTGTGACATCAACGACTCCGACTCGGCAGCGATCGGCAGTAAAAGTTGCGTCCTAGTAGCGAACTAAACTGAAAAAAGCCCTAGCCATCCAGCTAGGGCTTTTCTGTTAGGGAGAAGGCAAAAGCTCGACTTTTGCGAAAAGGTTATTCTTTGCCAGTCACTTTATCGATTAACCCTTTAGCACCCTCGACAACAGGATTTTCACCAGGGTTCTCTTTCTTGAAGGTCTTTAAATCTTTCTCATATTCTTTCTCTAAGCCGTCTGATTTTTTGACCTCCTCGACGGCTTCCTTGTAAGCGGCTTCTCGATTAGCGGCAGGCTGAGGGTCATCAAGAATAAAGGGTTGTTCTTTTACAGATTGCTTTGAAGTGTCTGCAAAGCTAGCGTGCTCGACCAAAAAGAACCCGGTTGTATAGATAAAACTCACTAAACCGATTAGCACAAGAGTTTTGTGAAGCGACTGCTTCAGCATTAAAAAGACCTGTCCCATAAAAATTTCCTCTCTACGAATGTTTGTCACTTACGGTTTGAGCGCGAAGTGAACCTGGACAAAACTCTAAGCCTAAATCCAAACTAATCCCTCTATCAGAGGAACGATTTAGAAATTGTCAGGAATTGTTGATAACGCAGATGCACGATCATCCCCCTTTCCTCTCTAGAATGTTCAGAGGCAGGGTTTAATAACTTGTGTCTATTTGCAAGGCTTAGATCTATCTCTAGAGATACACTTTCGTACTTGAGACTACAACGGCTCGCCTGAATTTCTCGTTCACTAAGCTGATTGATCGCGTCTAATTCCTCACACCCCCCAGATTTTCTATGACTTCCTCGCTCCGGTTTCTCATGTGTCCCCCCGATCACTATGACGTAGATTATGTGATCAATCCTTGGATGGAGGGCAACATCCACAAGTCGTCGCGCGATCGGGCGGTCGAACAATGGCAAAAGCTTCATAGCGTCATTCAACAACACGCGATGGTGAGTCTGGTAAAGCCTGAAAAGGGCATTCCCGATATGGTATTCACTGCGAATGCAGGTTTGGTCTTAGGCAAGACGGTTGTTTTGAGCCGTTTCTTCCACAAAGAACGGCAGGGAGAAGAACCGTTTTTTAAGAAATGGTTTGAAGAGAATGGCTACACGGTGCATGAGCTGCCCAAAGATTTGCCGTTTGAAGGTGCAGGAGATGCCCTGCTCGATCGAGAAGGACGCTGGCTGTGGGCGGGATATGGCTTTCGATCGGAGTTAGATTCTCACCCCTATCTAGCAAAGTGGTTAGATATTGAAGTGCTCTCTCTGCGGCTGATGGACGAGCGGTTTTATCACCTTGATACCTGCTTTTGTCCCCTCAGTAACGGCTATTTGCTCTACTATCCGCCCGCGTTTGATGCTTACTCAAATCGGCTGATCGAGATGCGGGTGCCCGAAGCAAAGCGCATTCCGATCACTGAACCGGACGCAGTGAATTTTGCCTGTAATGCGGTCAACATTGAAGAGATCGTCATTCTTAACAAAGCTAGCGACGACGTGAAGCGAAAGCTTTCTAATGCAGGGTTCCGGGTGATAGAGACCCCGTTGACAGAATTTCTCAAAGCAGGGGGCGCGTCTAAGTGTTTGACGCTTCGTGTGACAGAGCCTGTGCGGGTAGAGCTTCATGCGAGTGCGGCGATCGAGAGTCGCGTTATGCGGTTAGAAGGGCATTTGCTCGATTCAGGTCTGATCAATCAAGCGTTGGATGTCGTCGTTGAGGCAGGTGGCAGTTTCCAGGTTCTCAATTTTAGTCTAGGAGAGCAACGGCAGAGCACCTCTTCAGCAGAAGTGAAGGTGACGGCTCCTTCTCACGCGATCATGGAAACGATCATGAGTCAGTGGATTGACTTGGGAGCGTTGCCGCCGCCGCAGGAGGTGTGTGACTGTGAGCTAGAAACTGTGATTCAGACCGGAGTTGCACCCGATGATTTTTATGTCACTACCATTTATCCGACTGAGGTGCGGGTGAAGGGGCAATGGGTCAAAGTGCAGAAACAGCGAATGGATGCCGCGATCGTGCTTTCAAGCCAGGACAGCGCTCCCGAATGTAAGCTACTCCGAGATGTGCAGGTGGGCGATCAGGTCGTCGTTGGTGTGGATGGCATTCGCACTGTGCGGAAGACCGAATCGCGAGAACAGCGCAACACCCAGGAATTTAGTTTTATGGGTGCGGGTGTTTCGAGTGAGCGCCGCGTTGAATTGGTGGTTGAGCAAATCGCTTGGGAACTGCGAAAAATCCGCGATCGCGGTGGCAAGGTTGTTGTAACGGCGGGTCCGGTAGTGATTCACACGGGCGGCGGCGAACATCTAGCGCACTTGGTTCGAGAAGGCTATGTGCAAGCGTTGCTCGGTGGAAACGCGATCGCCGTTCATGACATGGAGCAGTCCTTAATGGGCACGTCTCTGGGTGTTGATATGAAGCGAGGCGTATCAGTGCGAGGCGGGCATCGCCATCACCTAAAAGTGATCAACATGGTTCGCAGATATGGCAGCATTGTCGAAACGGTGAAGAATGGTGTGCTAACCAACGGCATTTTTTATGAGTGTGTGACGCACGCTGTACCGTTCTCG
>JBBRMC010000262.1:0-5542 GCA_038231055.1 Leptolyngbyales cyanobacterium | reverse complement strand
ATTGGTTTTAGAAACCATTCAAGACCCAGGTAATTTAGGGACAATTATTCGCACGGCGGCGGCAACCGGGGCTGATGGTCTATTGCTGAGTGACAGTAGCGTCGATCTGGATCACCCTAAAGTGCTGCGATCGTCGGCAGGGCAGTGGTTTCGGCTTCCGATGGCGGTGAGTGCCGATCTCCGAGCCGATGTTCTCAAATGTAAGGCAGACGGAATGCAGATCATCTCAACCGTTCCTACAGCCCAGAAAACCTATTGGGAAATCGATTTCTGTGTGCCTAGCCTAATTCTGTTGGGGAATGAGGGCGCAGGGCTATCTCAGGAGTTGAATAATCTTGCTGATCAGCAGGTGACAATTCCGTTGAGTCCCGGTGTAGAGTCGTTGAATGTAGCCATCTCAGCCGCCTTGATGTTGTATGAGGCGCGGCGGCAAAGACGTTAGAAGTCGCGCTCACGGACTGAGCGCCCAATGAGACACACCATTTATGGCGTTGCGGAGCTGAACTAACTTTATTTATTCAGCGATCGATTCCAAGACTCAGGAATCTGCGCCAACATCCAAACAGACGTGGGTTTGCGGCTGTGGATTAGCGTTTCTTCAGAGGAGAGGCTGGAAAATTGGCTGTTAACACCTAACTCCGAGAAGTCGCGGTTTAAGATTTCATGGCTGACTAAACTATGGTCGAGCCAGTGACTCTGGGCAGATTTTAAGGTAAGCACAGCATCTGACTGCTTTAACTGTTGGTAAAACTGTGAGTCTAGAACGGAAGCAAACTGAGATTTTCTCCCGTAGAAATGGAGTTTTTGAGACGCTGAAGACACCGCCAGGTCAGATGTGATCTGAGTAGTAGAGACTTCGAGCGTAATCAACGCCCCTATCGACGCAACCCAACTGCCCAAGGCGGCGATCGTCAGCCATTTTTCAAATTTTTTGTTCATCCCTAGACTCCACAGGCTGCATTAGCAGGGGGTTCTTTCAAGGTTTTTAGATTCTTAGGGGCAACAGGGTTGTTAGACGCGGAATAGAAATCACAAGCAGAAAGCGGCTTGTTTGAGGCTGATCTAAATCTATAGCTTTTCTAACGAAGCAGCAAGAGTATTTGTTACAGAATGTCAACGGTCAATTGACGCAATTGCTTACGAGATTTTGCTGAAGGGTGGTTCTCTTGTGATTTCGGATCGCTAATCAGGCTTCTGCTCAAAAGTAACTCTATTTACCCGGAAATGCTCCAAATCCATCAAACTACTTTAAAGGCGCACTAACTGTGAGTTATGTGTCAGAAGTGCCTCTAATCTGGATTTAGAGAGCAGTCCATTTCGGTTTGATTAAGGAACTGACAAAATGATGATTTTCAAGCAGATAAACGTGCATCCTTCTAAATTCAGAGGCGTAATCACTGCGCTGGTTTTAGCCGCGATCGTCTTTAGCTACAACGTGTTCAGCAGTAACGCTCAACCTGCTCTTAACACTCAACTTCTCTGGTATGGACAGTCTGCATTTAAGCTAACAACGCCATCGGGTCAGGTTTTATTGATCGATCCCTGGATTACAAACCCAGTTAACGTCAACGGAAAAGCAGATTTGGCGAAGCTCGATCGAGTCGATTTAATTTTGATTACTCACGGGCATTTTGATCATGTGGGGTCGGCGGCAGCGATCGCCCAGAAGACCAAAGCAAAACTTGTCAGCACGGCTGATCTGGGTCAAGCTTTGGTAAATTATGGAGGCTATCCGAAAGAGCTTGTAGGGTTAGAGACGCAAGGCAACTTTGGAGGAGAGCTGACCCTGCTTAACGGAGATGTCAAAGTAGCGTTTATTCCTGCGATTCATAGCTCGGCGATAGCATCTGATGGCAGCCCTGCCCAATATGCCGGGAACCCGGGCGGATTTTTGATTAGCGTCAAAAACGGACCTGTGATCTACCATACGGGCGACACAGACTTGTTTCAAGATATGGCGCTGATTCCCCGGTTTGGCAAAGTTAATCTGATGCTTGCCTGCATTGGAGATCACTTCACAATGGGACCGACACGGGCAGCCGAGGCAGTTAAGTTGGTGAATCCTACGACAGTGATCCCTATGCACTTTGGAACTTTTCCAGCCTTGACAGGAACTCCAGACGCATTTTCTCAGGCTCTTAAGCAACAAGGAGTCAAGAGCCAACTGCGAGTAATGAAGGTTGGGGAAACGCTAAAAATTTGAGGGTTGAGCGTTCTAAAACGCGATCGTATCTCTTAAATTCAGACCTTAAAGATCACCACCCAGTCCTTTCTCCAGTAAGATAAGAAGTTCGGCGGCACAGTTGACAACAGGAAATATTATGGCGAAGCGCATTCAGTTAGTCCTCAATAAGGACGTTAGCAAACTCGGTAAATCGGGTGATTTGGTCGAAGTGGCTCCCGGTTATGCCAGAAATTATTTGATTCCGCAGGGCATGGGGCAAAACGTGACTCCTGGGCTGCTTAAGCAAGTTGAGCGACGCAAAGAAAAAGAGCGTCAGCGTCTCGCAGAACTGAAAGAAGTCTCGACCACTCAAAAAGCAGCGCTTGAGAAAGCGGGTCGCTTTACGATCGCCAAACAAGTTGGCGAAAACGATGCCATCTTTGGAACCGTCACCAACCAAGATGTCGCAGACGTGATCAAGCAAGTCATAGGTCAAGACATCGATCGCCGTGGGATCACAGTTCCCGATGTGCATAAGATCGGTGACTACAAGGCTGAGATCAAGCTGCACCCAGAAGTGACTGCGACGGTGATGATTCAAGTCGTTGCTAGTTAGGGTTCAGGGTTGAGGGTTGCCTCCGATCTGCTGATGACAATTCTCAACCTTTGGTACATAGTTACTAATTTTTGCTAGACTATCCTTGCATAGTGATGGGGTTGAGTGGAGCATTGAGGCGGTGACTCACCCCTGACAATGCTTTTCCTTTGTTGCAGCCGCCTAGTCATGGTTCAAGATCAACTTAGCTTTCAGCCATTTCAAGATCGAGTTCCGCCCCAAAACATTGATGCTGAAGAAGCGATTTTGGGAGGCATCCTGCTCGATCCTGAAGCGCTAACTCGTATTCTCGATCTGATCACTCCAGACGCGTTCTATATCAGCGCTCATAGAGAAATTTTTAGGGCAGCGATCGCGCTTCAAAGTCAAGGCAGCCCGACTGATTTGATGAGTGTCACTACGTGGCTGCAAGATCGCGGCTTGCTCGACAAGGTGGGCGGACAAAATAAATTGGTGCAGTTGGTCGATCGCACGGTGAGCGCCGTCAATATTGACCAATACGCACACCTCGTCACTGATAAACATCTGCGGCGCAAACTCATCAAAGTTGGACAGCAAATTTCTCAGCTAGGGCACGAAACGGCTGAAGACTTAGAAACTGTCTTAGACGACGCAGAGCAGAAGATATTTAACGTCACTCAGGCGCGCCCCCAACAGGGACTCGTCGCCGCTGCCGATGTTCTCACTCAAACGTTCTCCGAGATCGAGCGTCTTTCAACGGGGATGGCGACTCCAGGGCTATCTTGCGGATTCTATGATTTAGACGCAATGACCCAGGGATTTCAGCGATCGGATCTGGTGATCGTCGCAGGTCGTCCATCCATGGGAAAAACCAGCTTTGTGCTGAACATCGCTCGTAACATTGCGGCTTATCACAAACTTCCGGTTGCCATCTTTAGCCTAGAGATGTCAAAAGACCAACTGGTGCAGCGTCTCTTAGCGAGTGAAGTGCGGATTGAAAGCGGACGACTGCGAGCAGGGCGTATTAGTCAAACTGAATGGGAGCCATTAGGACACGCAATCAGCACTCTATCGCAGTTGCCAATCTTTATTGATGACACGCCCAATCTAGGAGCCAATGAGATGCGATCGCAGGCTCGACGATTGCAAGCTGAGCAAGGTGGCGCATTAGGGCTTGTGCTCATCGACTATTTGCAGTTGATGGAAGGCAGCGGCAGCGAAAATCGAGTTCAGGTTTTGTCACGAATTACGCGATCGCTCAAAGGTCTAGCGCGCGAGTTAAACGTTCCGGTGATTGCGCTGTCTCAACTCAGCCGAGGCGTAGAATCGAGAACCGAAAAGCGTCCGATGATGTCTGACTTACGCGAATCTGGATGTTTAACAGGAGACACGCTCGTCACGTTGGCAGATAGTGGAGCGCAAGTTGCGATCGCTGAATTAGTCGGGCAATCTGGCTTTGCCGTTTGGGCACTAAATGAAGAAACCTTACAATTGGAGCGTCGGGAAGTCAGTCGCGCTTTCGCCACTGGAACAAAACCCGTTTTTCGCCTAACAACCCGAAGTGGACGAACCATTCGGGCGACTGAAAATCACAAGTTTTTGACGACTCGTGGGTGGAAGCGTTTAGACGAACTCAGCGAGAAAGAGCATTTGGCGTTGCCTCGACGAGTGGTCAGTTCTCTGTCGCAAACCGTTAGCGATGAGAAACTAGCGCTATTAGGGCATCTGATTGGCGATGGTTGTACATTGCCTCGCCACGCTATCCAATACACGACGAGAGAACTGGACTTAGCTGAAACGGTTTCATCTCTAGCAGTTCAAGCATTTGGCGAAGCCGTTAATCCTCGAATTGTTAAAGAGCGTGACTGGTATCAAGTGTATTTGAGCACAGGATACCCACTCAGCCGCAATGCCCGCAATCCGATCGCAGAATGGCTCGATCGCCTTGGTGTTTTTGGACTGCGATCCCACGAAAAATTCATTCCTGCGCTCGTGTTTGAGCAGTCGCAATCTGCGATCGCACTATTTTTGCGGCATCTTTGGAGCACCGATGGCTGCATCAAATTGGTCAAGGGGATTCGTTCTCGCCCCGTAGCGTTTTATGCGAGCAGCAGTGAAAAGTTAGCGCGAGGGGTTCAGTCTTTACTGCTGCGGTTTGAGATTAATGCTCGGCTCAAACGCCTACCTCAAGTTGGTAAGGGGCAAGATCAATACCATGTCATCATCACGGGTAAATCTGACCTCAAACGCTTCGGTTCTTGTATTGGCGCAGTGGGTCAGTATAAACAGCAGGACTTGAGTGTAATCGAGGAGTATTTAAGCGTCCGAGTTGCCAATACAAACCGTGATGTGGTGCCCCACGCGGTTTGGTCACTCTATGCGCTTCCAGCAATGGCGCAGTGCGGGTTGTCCCATCGCCAACTTCAGGCGGGACTGGGCATAGAATATTGCAGTACAGGATTACATCGGCAAAATCTGAGCCGTGAGAGAACAGCTCGCTTAGCAGAAGTTGTGAAATCGGATCGGCTCGTTCAATTTTCGGAAAGCCAAGTGTATTGGGATCAAATTGTCTCGATCGAACCTGATGGCATTGAAGCTGTTTTTGATCTCACCGTCCCAGGGCTGCACAACTTCGTTGCTAACGACATCATTGTTCACAACAGCATTGAGCAAGACGCTGACCTCGTAATGATGTTGTACCGCGATGAATATTACAACAAAGACACACCCGATCGTGGCATTGCAGAAGTCATCATCAGCAAACACCGCAATGGACCCACAGGCACTGTAAAACTTTTGTT
>JBBRMC010000261.1:0-5559 GCA_038231055.1 Leptolyngbyales cyanobacterium | reverse complement strand
GTCATCTACTCGTTCGGTTGTGATGCTGACGGGCTGGTTCATCGCCAAACTTTAGCTCAATCTGCCGACCTTGCTCAAAAATGGGCGAACCGTGAGTATCCTGTCTTTGCAGGAGCATTAGGTTCATGGTTAGGCTCTTTGAATGGATTATTAGTAGCTGCTCTATCCAAGCGCTTTTTCTTTCCCCTCAAAAACGCTTGGCTTTACCGATGGATTGTCGGAATCTTCACGCCTGGTCTCGGTCTCTTAGTCGTGATGGTTGTGACCTTCCCACACAAATGGGAGTTGTATATGATTCCTCCGATTGGTTTTGCCCTATCGATGACGATCGCCAGTCAAGTCGTCGCCCATTGGTATATCAAAGAAAGTCGAAAAGTCCGTCGCCTTAAATTGGACTCGATGCCCGATCACAACGACCCCTAAAAACACTCTAGAATAGGTAGCTGGCTGTTATCTCTAAAGACTCTCATGCTCGACCCTTCTCGCCGCTATCACATCACCACCTTCGGCTGTCAGATGAACAAAGCCGACTCCGAACGCATGGCTGGCATCTTAGAAGTCATGGGCTATGAGTGGACAGAAGACGCGTTCGACGCAGATTTAATACTCTACAACACCTGCTCGATTCGTGACAGCGCCGAACAAAAAGTTTATTCCCATCTCGGCAGACAGGCAGCCCGCAAACAAGAAAACCCCAACCTGACGCTGGTTCTCGCCGGGTGCGTCGCCCAACAAGAAGGAGAGGCACTGCTGCGTCGCGTCCCCGAACTCGACCTCGTGATGGGACCGCAACACGCCAATCGCTTAGAAGACCTGCTCGAACAGGTGTTTAACGGCAATCAGGTCGTCGCCACCGAACCCATTCACATCGTCGAAGACATCACCAAACCTCGCCGCGATAGCCAGGTCAGCGCTTGGGTCAACGTGATCTACGGCTGCAACGAGCGCTGTACTTATTGCGTGGTTCCCGGTGTGCGGGGTGTTGAGCAATCTCGCACGCCCGAAGCGATTAGAGCCGAGATGGAAGAATTGGGACGGCAAGGCTATAAAGAAATCACCCTGCTGGGACAAAATATTGATGCCTATGGTCGCGATCTGCCCGGAGCCACGTCTGAAGGACGACACAAACACACGCTCACCGATTTGCTTTACTTCGTTCATGACACACCAGGCATCGATCGGATTCGTTTCGCCACCAGTCATCCCCGCTATTTCACCGAGCGACTGATTCGCGTCTGTGCCGAGTTGCCTAAAGTCTGCGAACACTTTCATATCCCCTTCCAATCAGGTGATAACGATCTGCTCAAAGCAATGGCGCGAGGATATACTCACGAAAAATATCGCCGCATTATCGAAACCATTCGCGGCTATATGCCCGATGCGTCAATTAGTGCCGACGCGATCGCGGGGTTCCCTGGCGAAACCGAAGCCCAATTTGAGAACACCCTCCAACTCATCGAAGACATCGGCTTCGACCTAGTAAACACCGCCGCCTATTCGCCCCGCCCCGGCACCCCCGCCGCCCTGTGGGACAATCAGCTTTCTGAAGAAGTTAAAAAAGACCGACTCCAGCGATTAAATCATTTAGTCAGCACCCAAGCATCCGAGCGATCGCAGCGATATCACGATCGAGTCGAAGAGATCCTCGTCGAAGATCAAAACCACAAAGACCCGACGCAAGTGATGGGACGCACTCGCGGCAATCGTCTCACGTTCTTTGAGGGTGACATCAACGAGCTAAGAGGCAAATTAGTCAGCGTCAAAATCACCCAGGTACGATCGTTTAGCCTCACCGCAGAACCTTTGTTAAGCCTCAATCTCTAACGAACCCACCGGATAAGCCACACACGACAGCGCATAGCCCGCTTGCTGGTCGGCACTAGACAACGCGGCAGGCGGAGACTGATAGCGAACCTCTCCTTTCCGAACTTCAACCTTACACGCCCCACACGCCCCGACTCGACAGGCATGACGCATCTGAACTCCAGCTTCCTCCGCCACCTCTAAGATCACCGCACTGCCATCAACTAACACCTGTCGATCGGACTTCGTGAAATGAATCACAGAAGCCGTTTCTTGCAGAGACGCTGGAGACGGCAACTGTCCTGAAGACGATCGTTTCCCATTACCATTGCTGCTGGCTGGCGCTGACCGAGTGGGTTGAATAGACTGCCGCTCAGATGGCAAAAGCTGGACTGGCTTTATCGACTTTCCGCCAAAGCTTTCTTCCTGGTAGTTTTGCATGGGGAAGTTCATGCCTTCCAACATCGAGCGCATCGTTTGCATAAACCGCTCTGACCCGCACACGTAGACAGCCCGATCGAGAAAATCAGGGGCGATCAGAGGCAGCATCGATGACGAAATGCGTCCCGTTAATCCCATCCAAGCGTGCTTAGGAGACGGTTGAGTGATACTAATCGCGAGACGCAGATTGGGCATTTGAGCCGCGAGCATTTCTAACTCTGCTCGAAACACAATATCGTCAGGAGACGCAGCACTGTGAACAAAAACAATGTCACAGTCTGCTAAGGTGTCTTGAACCCACCGCAGCATCGACATCATCGGTGTAATGCCGCTTCCGGCTGAGATCAACAGCATCTTAGACGGCGCATCTGGTAGACAGGTGAAGTGTCCCATCGCGCCGCCGATTAACTTCACTCGATCGCCCACCTTGAGACGATCGTGCAGCCAGTTAGAAACGATTCCCGGTGGCAAGTCTGGCGTAGAGCTAGGCACTCGTTTTATGGTCACACTCAAGTGATAAGGGCGAGTCGGAGACGACGAAATTGAGTAAGAGCGCAGAACGGATTTGCCATCAATGACAACTTCGAGCGTGACAAATTGCCCCGGTTTATAGCTAAACAACACTGGAGGATCGGCGACAAAACAGAAGGTTTTCACGTCAGGCGTTTCGTCGATGATGCGACAGCAGTGACAGAGCAACTCTTCTCCTGCCCACGCTTGAGTAGGCAGCACCGCCGGGGCTTCAGCGATGGAAACCGTCGCAGATGGGGGAGTTGCTAACTCTTCAACATGTAGGAATGTTTGTCCAAGCTGAAGCAAATCACCTGGACGAATTTGATGCGGCTCGTCTACTAGAAGATTTTCGCCGTTGAGCAGCGAGCCAGAGGCGCTACCCACATCCATAAAGTGGTAGGCATCGTCTGAGTAAACAATGCGCCCATGCACCCGACTGACTTCAGGGCTTATCAGCACCAAATCACAGGTCGTGTGTCGCCCGATCACCCACTCTGTTTGTCCAGGCTGAGAGGCTTCAAGCTCATGAGTTTGAAATTCTCGTTGTTCAAAGTTGACTGACTTTAGGATCAACATAGTGCGTAACCTCCGTTTATTTGCAGAGTCGTTTTAGCGTTGCCGTTCTCATTCTCCAAGGCTTGATTTTTTAGAGGGTTTGGCGATCGTTCTTGCAAAAGTCACTGCTGTGTGACGCTCTGCTGCTGGCTGAGAAGAGGATAGAAGCTCTGGATTGAGGGCAGCGATCGTCTCGACCGTTGAGAAATGATCGGCATCGGTCAACTGCAAATCTTGGCGGAGCTGCCGACAAAATTCAAAACTACCAGAGGCACTGATGTTTTGCTGTCGCAACAAGTCAAGCACCACCCCTGTATAGGTTTGCAGCCGTACCTGTTGAGAGACTCCCTGCAAGACTTTTACCAGCGTATAAATTTCGTCAGGTGTGAGATCATCGAGCGATCGTCCTTCTAACAACGTTGGGTCGATCGCCAGTTTTTGCAGTTGCTTTTTTAAGCTAGCGGTCATGTTCTCGCGCTCATATTGGGTTCGAGTGCGGCGCAGAGTGCGATAGAGCCACAGAGAACCCACCAACACAATCAGCGCATTAAACGCAAATAGTGGATAGTCGGGCAATCGGTTTAGTGAAGGACGGGCACCATAAGAGAAAAATGTCCAGAATGATGTCGCTGTAAACAAAGTAAATGCAATGTGCTGTGCGTGCTCTTTAGAAATCGATCGACCTTTTTGGGTCATCACTTTGCGGCACAGCTTCTCTAAGATTATCCCCAATGTAAATGTGATCGCGATCAGCACTGCAAATGTGATAAAGATGGCAAAGGCTTTAGGAATTGCAATGATGTGACCATAGAGATAGAAACCTGAATCAGCTACCCTCGCAACTTGATCTCGTTCGTGTGTCCAGGCACCTGTAAAGTAATAATCCCAATTACCTGCGTAGAGGAAATAGTAGAGATAAAAAGCAATGACCATCCCCAGATAGCCGTATTGAACGAGCCGCCGCCCCGGTTTGTTTAGCTCTGTCCAATAAGTTTTTTCGGCATCAATATCCAGGCAAGCCGTTTTACATCCCACACAGGCACTTTGTTCTTGACCCGTTTTTGCCTCGACCGTGCGGCACATTGACTGCGTGATCGTAGCTTGAGGCTTTTGATAATTTTGGCTACCCAACAGCGATCGAGGACCTGTATAAACCAGTTGCACAGGTGCCATTGGACAAAAATATTGACACCAGCTTTTACCTGCATACAGATAGCCAATCGCGATGGCACAAACAATCGTAGCAATCAGAAAAATTCCTAATGCAAACCGATCGGAGTTGACATACAAAATTCGGAGTCCTAAACCTAAGACAAACAGCCCAAACTGCACATATAAATGATTGCGTCCGAGCCACGAATTTTCACCAATCGTCACGACTTCACGCCGAATTTCGCCTGTGACTCGATCGACCACTCTACGCCGTCGCTGAATGCCCAGCGCACGAGGAATCTGTGACATAAATGAGAGAGGACAAATTCGCCGCCAAAACTCATGTCCCAGCACCAGGAGGATGAAGATTCCAGTTGGCACCACCATTGCCCACCAGATTAAAGCACCCATGGCAAACGGTTCGTGGGGCAAACACGTCTCTCGAATTTTGACGCATTGATTGAGATTAACCCGAAATGGGCTGCTCAAATTGTTGGGCTGTGTCCAAGCGATCGTAATCGGGTCGTAGAAAAGCGACGCAATTAACAGCAGCCATCCAGTAGCTAATAGCCAACGAACGCGGTGCATGGTCTTCTCAGAAACTTGATGCAGCATAGGTGTTACCTCTTTCAGAACAGTCAATGTCACTTCAGCAAGACACGACTATGAATACAGGAATTAAACAAAAACTTATAAGTGAACCACATTTAAGAAACACAAGCGACTAAAAAATCAACTAATGAACGTCACCATCGCTAATTTGCCAAAATTGCAACTGTTTTTTGGCATTCCAACTCACTAAATAGTCATGATTAGGACTGAATGCAACATTTTTCGGTTGCTCTAAAGTACCTACTTCTCGCATCACTAATTTATCAACTTGCGGAATCCAGGCGTAAATGCTGCCATTGCGATGAACAGTAATGATATTGCGATCGCACCGAGAAACCATAACGGGATTAGCAGATGCCTCCGGCAACACTTGAACCAATGCCTCGCGGTTGAGATCCCACATCAGCCCTCGGTCTTTGCCAAAGCTAATTAGCGTGTGGTCATTCACTAACTGTAAGTCCACGATCGTGTCGCGATGTCCTG
>JBBRMC010000260.1:0-5562 GCA_038231055.1 Leptolyngbyales cyanobacterium | reverse complement strand
CGTCAAAGTTCCCCTATGGATGGCAGCATTGGGACTTTTCCTCTTATTTGCCTGGTTTTTGGGTGATTAGATGCCTTCTACCGCTTCCTAAAAACCTGGAGCAAATACCGATAACTAAGGATGATTATAAATCAATAAATACATTGGATTCGTCGTTTTACTGAGTAAACAAACTGTTATCACACAATGGCTCAGTCAGACGTGGTGGTTGGCGGTGCCTCAGAAGACGATCGATTCATCACTTAGCGATTCTCGATACACAAATGCCAGAAGTCGATAGCAAAACGTTGGGCTTGCAGATCAAGGCAGACCCAATTCTATCTCTGACTAGTCTAATCATGATGACCTCAGCAAACCGATGCGGCAGCGCAAAACCAATGCTGGAGGCAGGATTTTCTGCCCATGTGGTCAAACCCGTTAAGCAGGCTCGGTTACTCGATTGCACTATGGCGGCTCTGGCACAAGTTCCTGTTTCTCTACCACAACCCCCGTTGCAGCTTGTATCATATTCTACATAAGGCAGAGTCGATCGTTAGGCAACTCAATGTCGAAGTGGTAGAACCATC
Source organism: Leptolyngbyales cyanobacterium (assembly GCA_038231055.1). Lineage (GTDB taxonomy): Bacteria > Cyanobacteriota > Cyanobacteriia > Leptolyngbyales > Leptolyngbyaceae > Phormidesmis_A. The sequence continues at coordinate 4,996 of JBBRMC010000260.1, read as the reverse complement.
TTGTCAAAGAGTTCTCAGTGGACTTTATGCTTTAACCAATGGGGTGCCAAGCCGCGAACTCATAGAGAGCAGTTTGAAAGAATCAACGGAATCTTTTCAGCCGACTTTTTCGTCAAACAAGAAAATCTCGAAGCTCAAAACTTTGCTGGTAGAAGACAATGTAGTCAATCAAAAGGTGACCTTAAATCAGTCAAAAAACCTGGGTTACACCGCAGATGTTGCTGCCAATGGTGAAGAAGCGCTGCACATGATTCGGCAGATTCCTTGCAAACTGGTTTTAACAGCCTACCAGATGCCGATTTTAGATAGGTATAGAGCAACTCAAGAAATTCGTCGCCTTGAAGGAGATCGACGCAGAACGATCGTAATTGCCCTGACCGCGAATGCTTTACGTGAAGATCGAGAAAGATATCTAACCTTTGGCATGGATGATGATCTCAACAAGCCGATTTCAAAAGCAAAACTGAAGGACAAACTAATTTACTGGGGTGAAGGATTGGAAAGTGATCCAATACAACGAAAACGAGTGGATTTGGCAATTGACTGGGAGCATTTGCACCAAATTTCAGATGGCAATGAAGTCTTTGAGCGAGAACTCCTGCACATCTTTGCTGAAGACGCTCAGGCGCATTTAGCAGACGCTCAAGCGGCGTTGCAAATTGGAGATTACACGGCTGTATCGAGAGCAGCTCATCATATTAAAGGGGCGAGTGCAAATGTGGGGTTAAAAGAGATGCAAATGATTGCTAGTCAGGTAGAAGCCAATGCGAACGCAAAGCAATTGACAGATGCGCCTAGACTGGTGTCTAGGCTGACAGAACTCGTGCAAACTGTGCAAGCATTTTTAGATCAAGCATAGAAACTTTAGACAGAGGGTTGCCTAAACAGTCAGTGACTTTCATGATTGAGGATGCACCTTGTAATCATTATCTAGACTCTATCGTTTCGCTCAGTAATTTAACGCAACCGGGCGATTGATAAATACTCAGCTAAGAGCCTAAAGATTTTCCGGATTGTGGACTATAAAGTAGCGAGAGTAGCAGAGGAATTAGGCAAATTCAAGAAAACTTAGGATTAAGTTTTTGCTCAACCTGAGTCATTACTTGCTGTAAACCTCGACGCATATTAAGCAGAATAAATCAATATAGATTTTCATCGGATTAATCGCTTAAGATAGCCGTGCAAGTTTTAAGGTTTCAGCTCCTATAGAGCACAAAGCGCGGGGATCACAGCCACGGGCGGTGACCAAGTTAAAGATGCAACCTAACGCAAAAATCTAAGGTCTCTCAAGGCTTTTTCCTCTGTTTGTAGGCGATTCGATCAACGATTTCAATACGATTTCAATATAAGAAGCTGAGTTAACATGGCTAGCGGATTTTCGTTTGTATCTACTACCTCTCGCATTAATCAAAGCCGATCGCATCGCTCTCACCGCTCTGTATTCCTATTCATGGTGGCGACGACCCTGATCAGCGTGTGTATGTTTCGATTGGCACAGCTACAGATTGTGCAGGGGCAGCGCAATCGTCAGCTTGCCGATCAAAATCGCATTCGTCCTTTGTCGATCGTGGCTGATCGCGGCAATATTCTTGATCGTCGTGGCAATCCTCTAGCGTCTAATCAGCTTTCGCGATCGATCTATCTCTACCCGCGCGAGCAGTCGATGCAGCAGTGGCAGACCACCGTCGAGAAACTCAGCAAAATTCTCGACGTGCCTGCTGAAGAGATTCTCAAAAAGCTCAACCAAGTGGGGTATCGATCGGCAGTTCCGGTTCGCATCTACCGTAACCTAACGGCTCATCAATTTGTGGCTCTGGCAGAAGTAGGACAAACTCCTGGCTTAGAGATTCAAGCAGAGTCTAGCCGTCACTATCCTAACGGCAGTCTTGCGGCTCACATTTTGGGCTATATCGGTGAAGCTACTGCTGATGATCTCAGAGCTAACCCCGATTTTCCGATGGGTATGTTGTTGGGGCAAATGGGGATTGAGCGCATCGCAGATGCTAGTTTGCGCGGCAAATGGGGAAGTCACCTACTCGAAGTGGATTCAGTCGGCAAAGAGTTGAGAATGTTGGGCGAGCAAAAGCCGATCGCAGGAACTGATTTGCGTCTCACCCTCGATCTCAAACTTCAAAAAGCGGCAGAAAAAGCTCTCAATAATCAGCGGGGCGCAGTCGTCGCGTTGGATGTGAAAACGGGAGCCGTATTGGTGATGGCAAGCGGTCCAACGTTTGATCCCAACCTGTTTACCCGCAAGATCTCAACTCAAGAATGGCAGAACCTCCAAGGGCAAGATCATCCCTTTCTCAATCGCAGTTTGCAGGGTTATCCACCCGGCAGTACGTTTAAGATTGTCACCACTTCAGCCGGCATTCAGTCAGGCAAGTTTTCGCCTAGCTCTATGCTACCCACGTTTTCAGCCATTAACATTGGCGGCACGTTGTTTCATGAGCACGGAGGGTCAGGGTATGGCACGATCGGATTCCGCGATGCTCTAGCGTTCAGCAGCAACACGTTTTTCTATCAGGTTGGGATGGCGGTCGGTCCAGATGAAATCTCTAAATGGGGACATCGATTAGGCATTGGTGAAACGCCTTCCATGGGTCTCGAAGGTGGTAGCCATGGCGTGATCCCTACGCCTGAGCAGAAGCAAAAGCTCTATGGCGAACCCTGGTATGGGGGCGACACTGTCAGTATGTCGATCGGGCAAGGCGTGGTTCAAGTCACTCCCCTCGAAATGGCTGTGATGGTGTCAGCGATCGCCAACGGCGGCTATCGCGTCAAGCCTCATCTTATGGCAGATCAAACCAACACACCTGCGACGATGCGCGAAGCAACTGGGTTAAGTCCGGGGACGATCGAGGTAATTCAGGCGGGTTTAGCGGCGGTTGTTAAAGAAGGCACTGCCCGTCAGTTGAGTGATGGCTCGATTCCCCCAACGGCTGGCAAGACGGGAACGGCAGAAGTGGTCGGGCAGCGAGACAACGCGCTGTATGTGGGATATGGTCCATTAAACGATCCTCAAATTGCGGTGGCGGTTGTGGTTGAGAATGGCGGCTTTGGGGCGGAATCTGCGGTGCCGATCGCTCACGAAATCTATAAAGCCTATTTTGGAACGCCCAAATCTGCGCCCCCGATTAAGTGAACTTTCGTTTAGATTAGAGTCTGTGCAGTGCTAAGTGGCGATGGTAAAACAACTCAAGCCTCGATATTCGGTTGCCTGGATTAACAAGATTTCTGAGATTCCTCAAGCCGAGTGGGATGCGTTGGCGATGCCGCTCAAAACTCCATTTTTTGAGTGGGAATGGCTGCACAACATGGAAACGTCAGGCAGCACCACCGCTAAATCAGGCTGGTTGCCTAATCATTTAACGGTGTGGCGCGATCGGTCTTTGATCGCGATCGCGCCTCTCTACATCAAAGGTCACAGCTATGGTGAGTTTGTCTTTGACCACCAGTGGGCAGATCTGGCAAGCCGTCTAGGAGTTGACTACTATCCAAAATTATTGGGGATGTCTCCGTTTACGCCTGCTGAGGGCTATCGATTTTTGATTGCTCCTGGTGAAGATGAAGACGAGTTAACTGAGTTGATGGTCGGCACGATCGATCAGTTTTGCACGCGCAACAAAATTTCTGGCTGCAACTTCTTGTATGTCGATCCCGATTGGCGATCGACCATGGAGCAACATGGTTTTAGCACCTGGCAGCATCACAGTTACATTTGGCAAAACCAGGGCTATAAAACCTTTGATGATTATTTAGGGGCATTTAATGCCAACCAACGTCGCAATATCAAGCGAGAACGCAAAGCAGTCGGACAAGCGGGATTGTACTTCAAATCCTTTACAGGAGATGACATTCCTACGTCGCTGTTTTCGACGATGTATAGCTTTTATAGCGACACTTGTGACAAGTTTGGCTGGTGGGGCAGCAAATACCTGACAAAGCGATTTTTTGAGCAACTACACCCCCAATTTTCTGATCGAGTCGTATTTTTTGCAGCCTATAGCGAACTTGACGAGCAACACCCGATCGGAATGTCGTTTTGTTTAACCAAAGGCGATCGACTCTACGGACGCTATTGGGGATCGTTGCAAGAAATCGATTGTTTGCACTTTGATGCCTGCTATTATTCTCCGATCGAGTGGTCAATTCAAAATGGCATTCAATTGTTTGATCCCGGTGCAGGTGGGCGACACAAAAAGCGACGAGGGTTTCCAGCCACTGCCAACTATTCTCTACATCGGTTTTATAACAGTCGCCTATCCCAGATCCTGCGTTCACATATTGAGCAGGTGAATGATTTAGAGCAGCAAGAAATTGACGCAATCAATCAAGATTTGCCCTTCAAACAGGAGTCTGTTCGCTTTAATATTGATTAAGATACGACTTCTCTAATCGCCTTTTAAACTTGAACTATGAATCAGGCTATTGCCAATACGACTGCGCTAGATGATCGGCTTTCTAATCGCTTCATCGAACTCGATCCGAATGGATATTTTATTATTTATGTCGATCGAGATCAGCAGCTCATCTGCGCCAAGCACTTTACCAATGTCATTAATGACATTGGGCTAGCGTGTGATCCCGAAACGGGAGAACCTCTGCCTTGCAATGGAGCAGTGCAACGTCAATCAACTACAGCCTTTAAGGGCAGAACCGCTAAAGAACTCTGTATCGAACTGTTTGAAAAACCGAAAGATTGCGTTGTGACTCGTCTCGATCATGCCGCTTATTTGGGCAGAGAATTTGTTCGTGCAGAAGCCGCGATGTTAGCCGGAGAAGACTACATTCAAGACTAAATTAGACCTATTGCTCGAATGCTAGAACGCCTTCGTCCACTAACTCCTTTCTCTACTCACGGTTCGCTCATTTTCAGGGAGGGTCGTCAGATTGCGGATCTAAGCGAGTATAAATTTCAATTGAGAAATTCATCAACTGCAACACTCGTTGCTGAAGCAGATTCAGACTGGAGAGATCAACATAGACCTCTCCT
>JBBRMC010000259.1:0-5562 GCA_038231055.1 Leptolyngbyales cyanobacterium | reverse complement strand
TCTGGCGAAGAAGTGCTTCCAGGATTTGTTTTCGATTGCAGTCGAGCGTTTCGTTAGAGAGAACTAAATTCGGTCCTTTCTCGATAGAGCCGAACGATCGCGCTCACCACGCCGTCGATGCTGAGATGATCGGTTTGAATCTCGATCGCATCATCGGCTTTTCTGAGCGGAGAGATGGCGCGAGTGCTATCTTTACGATCGCGCTCAAAAATTGATTGCTCTAGCTCATCTAAACTGACTTCAGCTTTGCCCTGATTTTTGAGATCTTGCTGTCTGCGTCGCGCTCTTTCTTGCACCGAAGCCGTTAAGAAGACCTTCAGTTCAGCGTCGGGAAAGACGCACGTACCGATGTCGCGCCCTTCGACGACAATGCCGCCACTGCCGCCATAGCGCTGTTGTTGTTTGACTAAAACTTTTCGCACAACCCCATGGGCAGAGATTGCCGAAACATTTGCCGTCACCACAGCATCGCGAATTTCTTGAGTGACATCTCGATCGTTGATAAAAATGTGCTTCGAGCCTTGAGGATCAGATGGGTGATCGTGAAACTCAATGTGACATTGACTCACCAGTTCTGCGATCGCAGGTTCATCATCGACCGCGACTCCAGATTCTAAAACCAGCCACGTCAACGCTCGATACATCGCTCCCGTATCGAGATAAAACAGGCTCAATGCTTCAGCAACTCGACGGGCAACGGTTGATTTTCCGGCTCCAGCAGGACCGTCGATCGCCAAAATTGGCTTGCGAGTGCGCAGCAACCCATTGTCAATTAACCGAGTGGAACCAATGCGGGCAGCCACCGCCAGCAATCCCGCGTCTTCAACGACTTCCAACGGTGCAAGGGTGGTCGGATGGACTAACTCAACATATTCGGTCTTCATGGCTGGCACCTTTTCCAGTTCTGTCTTTACTGCCTGAATTAAATTAGCACTCCTGCGCTCTCCCGATCGAAAAGCTTTCTCGGCTTGATAAAGTCCTTGACAAAGAGCCGTCGCTTGTTGACGATCTTCAACACTCAAATATTGATTGCGAGAACTCAGTGCCAAACCGCTTGGCTCTCGCACGATCGCGCAAGGCACAATGTCTACAGGCAGATTTAAATCAAGGACTAAACGCTGAATAATCGCTAGCTGTTGAGCATCTTTACGCCCAAAATAAGCGCGATCGGGCTGAATCAAATTTAAGAGTTTTGTCACAATTGTCGCAACTCCCTCAAAGTGTCCGGGTCTGAAGGCACCACATAACCCAGATGTCATCGATGCAGGAGGCATCACTTGCATGGGAGACGGACGATCGACCCCCAACTCGGTTACCGATGGCGCAAATAGAGCATCGACCCCGGCTTGTTCACAGAGTCTTCGATCGTGCTCTAAAGTTCGGGGATATCGCTGATAGTCTTCATTGGGTCCAAATTGCAGAGGGTTGACAAAAATGGTGACGACTACAATTTTGTTGTCTTGTCTAGCACGCCGAATCAAACTGAGATGCCCCGCGTGTAAGGCACCCATAGTCGGCACAAGACCGATGTCTAAATAGCCTGAGCTGACAGAATCGTCTGAAAGAGGTCGGCTTCCTCGACAGATATCTAGATAGCAACGCATTGCTGCAATAGTCGTAAACAGGCGCACCGGAACCCCCAAAACGATTTCGCTTTTCGCCTCTTCCAGTTTATAGAATTCGATTCAGCACGTGGAGGGAAAAATCATAAAGGATAGGTTCAGGATTCCCTTGATCTCGTCTCTCGTCCCTATCTGTTGAAAAGCGCGTTACGATCTCAGTCAATGGTTCTTGATAAAACTTTATGAACTTTCTGACTCAAATTCTGCACATAGCAGGGTCTGGAGCGGTGGCGTTTATCTCAGCCCGCAGTTTGAGAGATTTGCAAACCCGACCCAATGTTCTAGCTGGATTTCAACTTGCAGAGTCTGGCTCAGTACCATTTCTCGAAGCATTGCGCGATCGTGCCCAGGCTGAAGGAAATGTTTGGTTAGCTGAACGGCTCGATCGTCACGCCTCTGATGAACAACGGCATGGTCAAATCTTCGCTCATGCGTTGAAACAACTGAATAAGCAAGTCATTGATTTCAAAAAGCTGCCTCAAAAAACGGTTGATGGCAAACCCGATGAGCGCAAGCGGAGTCCGTTTTTTGATGCCTATTTTGAGGGCTTTCCTCAAGAGCAGCTCAAGCCTGAAGCCATAGAATGGTCGGTCTTTTTTGCCAGCACCTATATTCTTGAATTAGATGCCAGCAAAGACTTTCTCCGCATGGCAAGCACGCTACCGGAGACTGAATCTCATAGCGCCAATCTCAAAAAAGGGATGTTTAGCATTGCTCAAGATGAGACGGGTCACGCCGCTTATCTGCGCGAAGCGATGGAGCGACATTTAGGACTCGCGGCAACTGAGCAAGCGATCGCCGAATGGCGCACTCGCAAGGTCAATGCGATGTTGGCGATGGTGACCAATTTCGTTCAAAAGGGCGGTCAGATGGCATCAATCGTCGAAGAAGGATCACCCGTGGAGATGGAGAGAGAGGCTCTAACTCAGCAGCGTGAACCGATTCGAGAGAGCGTTGCAGCCTAAATTGTGAGATTGGCAGGGAGCGATCGAGGTCAGATTCTTACCCATCGCTCCTGGTCGATCGTCTACAAATCCACCTTCCATACGCTCTACAATGACAAAAGTGATTTTTATCTTTACACCATGCAGGTAGCGCCCACACTTACTTCCGTGCCGGGTCAACATTGGAGTTGGCGGCAACAGCCTATCTATTACGCCAAAGCAGGAGAACGGCATCCGCAGCGTCCGCCTTTGCTCTTAATTCACGGGTTTGGAGCATCGACGGATCATTGGAGAAAAAACATTATTGGCTTGAGCCAAGAGTTTGAGGTCTGGGCGATTGACCTTTTAGGATTTGGGCGATCGGGCAAACCTAATTGGGATTATAGCGGCGATCTCTGGCGTGACCAAATTGATGAATTCATCACTGAGGTAATCGGGCAACCTGCCGTTATAGCCGGAAATTCATTAGGAGGATATGCTGCCCTTTGTGTCGCGTCTCAGCGTCCCGATGCGGCAGCAGGGTTAATCCTAATCAATAGCGCAGGACCGTTTACAGATCTTCAGGGCACGACCAAGCCCGATCCCGTTCGTAGGGTGATGGGCGAAATGGTGAGTGGGCTATTTCGGCAAGATTGGGCGAGCTTTTTGCTGTTTCAATACATCAAGCAAAAATCGGTGATTCGCAAGACGTTAGAGAAGGTTTATCTCGATCAGAGTGCGGTGACTGACCAGCTTGTAGACGAGATTTATCGTCCGTCTTGTGATGTCGGGGCTGAGAAAGTTTTTGCCTCAGTCTTTCGTACCCCGCAAGGCGAAAAGGTCGATGTGCTGCTCAACCAACTCTCAAAGCCGCTCTTAATGCTCTGGGGTGAAGGCGATCCCTGGATTAATGCACGAGAGCGCGGCGCAAAATTTCGCAGCTATCATCCTCAACTGACCGAATATTATCTCAACGCGGGGCATTGTCCTCACGATGAAGTTCCCGATCAGATCAATGAGTTGATTCAAACTTGGGTGCTGGAGATTGCGACGGGTGAGTGAGGTTCAAAGCCGCCTCTAAATCTTCTAAAACTGATGGATTTAGGGCGGTTTTTACAGCCCAGTCTCAACCCCTTGTTCCCAGCGCTGCACGCTTAGACGCAAGACTGAAAGGACGAGAATCATCATAAACATCACAAGTCCGATCGTGCAGGCGTAGCTGATTTCTAAACTCTGGAAGGCTTGCTCATAGACGTAATAAACGATCGTCTTAGAGCTATTAAGCGGTCCGCCCTGGGTCATGATGTAAATCTCTTCAAAGACTTTAGTGGCAGAGATAGCAGAAATGACAGCCACCAGAAATAGATAAGGACGCATCAACGGAATCGTGATATCCCAATGTTTGCGAAACCCGTCAGAGCCGTCGATCGCGGCTGCTTCATAAAGATCTTCTGGAATAGACTGCAATCCCGCTAGATAAATCACCATGTAGTAGCCCAATCCTTTCCAGACGGTGACAACCATAACGCTAAAAATTGACCAATCAGGACTCGTCAGCCACGGAATTCCCTCGGTTGACAGCCCAGAAAACTTAAGAAACTGATTGAGTAGCCCGTTATCGGCATAGAGCCATTTCCAGGCGATGCCTGCGACGACCATCGAGATAATCACAGGCGTATAGTACGCCACCCGAAACCAGCGAATTCCTCGCAGGTTTTGATTGACTAAAATCGCCAGCCCTAAAGGAGCGATCACCAAAATTGGGACGACGCAGACTAAATAAAGAATCGTATTTCGCAACGTCTGCCAGAAAATCGGATCAGCCCATAAGCGGCGAAAGTTAGCAACCCCGATCCACTGCGGTGAGTCGATTAAGTCATAGCGCGTAAAGCTGAGATAAAACGCCTGGATCGCCGGATAGAAGACCGTTAGCCCTAAGATCAGCAAAGCAGGCAGCAAGAAGAGATAAGGGGTCAACTGCCGTTGATGAATTCGCCAGCTTTTAGGCAATTGCTTAAACATAGTAGCGAGAATTTTTATTCCCAGTCGTCGGCTTCAACGCGTTTGATGGCGCGACGTTGGGGCAACACTTGCGATTTGCGTCGAGCAGGCAAATAGTTAGGATAGTCGTCGTGAAACACCTCGATCGTGCGAGATGGTCGCTGCTGACGAGCAAACAAAACAAAAATTCCTACGAGGGCAACGCCCCCTCCAAAGGCAAGCAGCATCCCGCCCAAAGCCCAAAGAATGCCCGCCATGACAGGATTATTAGATGCATCTAAAGATTGGGATAGCCCTTGAGGAGTTCTCCCTGGGATGGGCACTACGCTTGAATTTTTAGTTTGAGCCGTCAGGGTTTCGATCAGGGTTTGCTGACTTTGAATCTGTGCCTTGAGTTGCTCGGTTTGGGTGCGCTGCTGTTCAACCTGGGCTTTGAGTTGATCGGTCTCAAGCTTCTGTTTCTCTAAATCATAGGTTGTGGGTGCGGCAGTTGGAGGCACACCGTAGGGCGGCATCGTGGCAGTTGGATAAGGCTGAATCGGCAGAGGCTGAGGCGATGTAAAACCAGGCGCAGTCGCACTAACACCACCCTTCAACAGAATCACCGCAGCTAGCCCTGCTAACGCGGCTCCTCCTAAAAACGAAGTTGTATCGCTCATCTCCTCACACCTTCACGCCTGGATTGAATTTTAACGGATAAAATTGGGGTCTGAACGTCTATTCAGCAAATGGCGACTCAATCCAGGAAAACTCTCACTATCATGACATTAATTATCTTGAAAGATGACAAGTTTGAGATGTCCGGTTCCAGTTAATGACGCAGACATCCCATTTATCCACTCAAGTCTATCTGAGATTCGCTAAAACGAGCACAAGTAATCAGTTTAGAGAGACTGAAGAGACTAATCAGCAGGTTTCGCAGAAAGATTTCGCTGTCTTTCAACTTAGGGGCAACTGACACAGGATTAATCCAAACCATTGATTGGCATCTGTCCAAACCTGACGCGATTTTAGCC
>JBBRMC010000258.1:0-5571 GCA_038231055.1 Leptolyngbyales cyanobacterium | reverse complement strand
CTTTCCAAGCATCTCTTTTTTGTTTATGTAAGATCGACCGAAAACACCCAATCTCGGTAGTCTGGCTCCAAGTTCTCCGTGATGGCGGTGAGTTTTGCTTTTAAGCGATCGGTGACTGGATGGCTTTCAGGAGTCTGATAGGTCTCAATCTTTTTGACCGGAGTAATTTTGGCAGCCGTGCCACTTAAAAAGACTTCGTCGGCGATAAATAGTTCTGACTTATCTACAGGTCTTTCGACGGTCTTGATGCCCAAATCGCGAGCGATCGTCAGAATGCTATCTCTGGTGATCCCTTCAAGAATGTCTTGCTCGTAGCCTGGAGTAATTAATTCTCCATTGCGAATTAAGAAGATATTCATCCCCGAGGCTTCGCTAACTTTTCCTTGAGTATTCAGCAAAATTGCTTCGTCAAAGCCAGATTCGACCGCTTCAGTTTTAGCGAGAGAAGATGTGATGTAGGCACCGCTAATCTTTCCTCTGAGCGGCAGACTGCGATCTTCTTGCCGACACCAAGAACTGATGCGGCAGGTCACACCGTCCGCAGAGAGATAGTCTCCTAGCTCCAGCCCGTAGACAAAGAAATCCTTCTCGATATTGTGAAGCCGAGGCGCAATGCCCAACCCCGATGTGTAGACAAACGGACGAATATAAAAGGACTGACTAGGTTTATTTTTTTGAACAAAATCAGTAATAATCGCCTGAATTTTATCAGCAGGCAACTCGTAGTTAATCAGTTTAGCGCTTTGGCTCAATCGCTGACAGTGACGATCGAGCCGAAATAACAGAATCTGATCCGAGTTCTTCGGGTCAGGAATGCCGCGCAGCCCACCAAATGCCCCGGTGCCGTAATGGAGAGCGTGAGTCGCGATCGAAAGATTTGCCTCTGCAAAGGGGACAAACTGATTTTTAAAGTAAGCGATCGGCAGAAAGTTGTGCATAGCAGCAGTTGAGGAGGATTGAACGAAGAAAACTTTTTGCCATCAGGCTACCGCTCACTAAGGATCGTGGATTCAATAACCTGTAAGACTTGTGAGCGTCTTCTGCCCTCCTCACGAAGTGGGGCGAAGCCCTCGCCAACCCTTCTCCCCAAGGAGAAGGGAGCTAGAGTCCTGTTCCCTCGCCTTGGGGAGAGGGCTAGGGTGAGGGTGAGACGTTGCACCTTAATAAATCCACGTTCCTAAGCGATTTTTAACGAACCCGACGACCTGTGACAATTCACCATTGACACTCGTCGCATCTACTGATGATAATGGGAGTTTGTTGAAAACTCTAGCACTCTTTAAAACCCTTGGCTAACGTAGTTGTAATTGGTGCCCAGTGGGGCGATGAAGGGAAAGGGAAGATTACGGATCTGCTCAGTAAATCAGCGGATGTCGTAGTCCGTTACCAGGGTGGTGTTAACGCTGGGCACACTGTTGTTGTAAAAGATCAGACGTTTAAACTGCACCTTATTCCTTCTGGCATTTTATATCCTGAAACCGAGTGCATCATCGGTTGCGGCACGGTGATTGATCCAAAAGTTCTCATTGAAGAATTAGATCAGTTAATCAGCTTGAATATCTCAACCGATAATCTGCTAATTTCTGAGACGGCTCACGTCACGATGCCCTATCACCGTCTGATCGATCGTGCCTCTGAAGAACATCGGGGCACCCATAAAATCGGCACTACTGGACGAGGAATCGGTCCAACTTACGCCGATAAGTCAGAGCGCACAGGCATTCGAGTCATCGATATGATGCACCCAGAGACCTTGCGAAAGCAGCTTCACTGGACGATCAATCACAAGAACGGCATTCTTGACAAACTCTATGGGTTGCCTCCGCTTGATGTCGAAGCCGTGACCGAAGAATATTTAGGCTATGCCGATCGCTTGCGTCCTCATGTCGTCGATAGCTCCTTAAAAATCTACGATGCCATCCGCCGCAAACGGAATATTCTCTTTGAGGGCGCACAAGGAACGCTGCTTGATTTAGATCATGGCACCTATCCTTATGTGACTTCCTCAAATCCCGTGGCGGGTGGGGCGTGCGTAGGCACAGGCATCGGTCCGACGATGATCGATCGAGTGATTGGCGTTGCTAAAGCCTACACAACTCGCGTGGGCGAAGGTCCCTTTCCGACCGAATTGAACGGGGAGATGGGAGCACTGCTGTGCGATCGTGGCGCAGAATTTGGCACCACAACAGGGCGACAACGACGCTGTGGCTGGTTTGATGCAGTCATCGGTCGCTATGCTGTGCGAATCAACGGTCTGGATTGTCTCGCGATCACCAAGCTTGATGTCTTAGATGAGATGGAAGAAATTCAAGTCTGTGTTGCTTACGAGCTTGACGGGCAACGCTGCGAAGATTTTCCTAGCAATTCTCGGCTGTTTGCTCGCTGCAAGCCGATTTACAAAACCATGCCAGGCTGGAAGAGATCGACCGAGGAGTGCAAATCTCTCGAAGATTTACCGACTCAGGCACTCGATTATCTCAAATTCCTGGCAGAATTAATGGATGTGCCGATCGCGATCGTGTCTCTGGGCGCAAGCCGTGACCAGACAATCATCGTCGAAGACCCCATTCATGGACCCAAACGAGCGCTGCTCTACACCAACGGCACGCCGCAAGCAGTGGTCAACTAACCGAATTTTGGATTGAACCTGCTCGAAATCCAACGTCCACCGTTCATCTCTCATACTCTCAAGGTCATTATGCAAATCACGATCGACTGTCACAAACGCGCTACCGGAAGTAAACCCAATGCCCTGCGCCGCTCAGGACAAATCCCCGCAGTGCTCTATGGTCACAAGGGCACCGAATCTCTTGAGTTGACTATTGATGCCAAAAAAGCTGAATTTTTGGTTCGCGATGCTGCGCTCAACAACACGCTGATCGATGTCAACATTCCTGAAGTTCCTTGGACTGGGAAAGCCCTGTTGCGCGAAATTCAGGTGCACCCCTGGAAGCGTCATCTCTATCACCTCAGCTTTTTCTCAGTGTCGGCTGAGAGCGTTCTTGAAATCACCGTGCCCTTGCACTTTGTGGGTGAAGCTTACGGAGTTAAGCAAGAAAGCGGCGTAATGGAATCTGAACTGACAGAATTAACTGTGAAGTGTCTGCCCGATCGCATTCCTGAAAGCATCGAAATTGATGTGACGGATCTCAAAGTCGGCGATGCGCTCCACGTTCATGAGTTGCCTTTACCTGAGGGTGTAACGGCTCAAGGTGAAGCTAGTCGCGTCGTAGTGATGATTTCTGCCACCCGTGCCGGAACGGGGGAAACCGCCGCAGAAGCCGCTGCCGCCGTATAAGTACGGTGTTACGTCAATTTACAGTGTATACAGAACCAGGGAGCCAATCATTCCCTGGCTTTTTTATGAGTGTCTCAACGAACTATGACCCAAACAACTTTGCCCCCGTTAATTCAGCAAATGCTGCGATCGGAGTTTTATCCGCACTCGGTGAACGAGCCGATCGAACTGATTCAAACTCATGTCTCCTATGTGTTACTGACAGGTGATGTAGTCTATAAACTCAAAAAATCGGTCAACTTCGGCTTTTTAGATTTCTCGACGTTGGAGAAACGGGAGCATTTTTGTCATGAAGAGTTGCGTCTCAATCAACGAGGAGCCGCCGAACTGTATTTAGGTGTTGAGGCGATTACTCAGACCGGAGATACCTTTAAGCTTGGCGGCGATGGGGAACCGGTTGAGTATGTCGTCAAAATGGTGCAGTTTCCGCAAGAGGCGTTGCTGAGTGCCATGTTCGATCGAGGCGAACTTACCGAACAGCACTTAGAAGATTTGGCGCGAGAATTGGCAGCGTTTCATTTAAAGGCACCGACCAACGACACCATTCTCGGCTTTGGTGAAGTCTCGCAAATTCGACAAGCGATCGACGAAAACTACGATCAAACGGTGGGGTATATTGGGCGATCGCAAACCCAAGTCCAATTTGATGAGACTCGCGCTTACACCGATAAATTATTTGCTGAGCAGCCAGAACTCTTCACCAGTCGAGTTCAAAATAAATGGATTCGCGAATGTCATGGTGACGTTCACTTGAGAAACATCTGCTTTTGGCACGACAAGATTCTGCTGTTTGACTGCATCGAGTTCAATGAGCCGTTTCGCTTTGTCGATGTGATGTTCGATGTTGCTTATATCGTGATGGATCTCGATGCCCGCAATCGTCCTGATTTGAGCAATTTGTTTCTCAATGCCTACGTTGAGCAGACAGGCGACTGGGAAGGCTTGCAGGTGTTGCCGCTCTACCTCAGCCGTCAATCTTATGTGCGGGCTAAAGTAACTTCATTCTTGCTAGATGACCCCACAATTCCAGAAGCGGTGAAGCAGGAAGCCAGTGAAACAGCCTCTCGCTACTATCGTCTGGCATGGGAATATACGCGTCACAGATCAGGAACATTAACGATGATGTCTGGTTTGTCAGGTTCCGGCAAAAGCACTGTGGCACGTCAGTTAGCTCACCAAACGGGAGCGATTCATCTGCGATCGGATGCCATTCGCAAACATCTCGGTGGCGTTGCCCTCGATGCCAAAGGAGACGCTGATCTCTACACCTCTGAAATGACTGAGAAGACCTACGATCGTCTCCTCAACCTCGGCATCACCTTAGCGTCACAGGGATATTCAGTGATTTTGGATGCCAAGTACGATCGACAGGCTTTACGATCGCCCGTCATCGCTCAAGCCGTTGCTCATCAGGTGCCTTTAGAAATTCTCTATTGTGACGCGCCGATATCGGTGTTGAGCGATCGTGTGCAGCAGCGTCAAGGTGATATCTCAGATGCTACGGCTGACATACTCAAAGCTCAACACATGGAAGCATTTAGTGAAGCTGAAAAATCTTATCTAAGGATCGTGGATTAAATAACCTGTAAGACTCGTGAGCGCCTTCTGCCCTCTCCCCAAGGAGAAGGGAGCTAGAGTCATGTTTCCTCTCCTTAGGGAGAGGGCTAGGGTGAGGGTGAGACGTTGCACCTTAATAAGTGTCCACGTTCCTAAGGACACTAGACACCACTCAACCTTCAGAAGAACAACGACCTCAATAGTTTTAAGCGGCGTTGCTGAATTACGGTCTGAAATGGCAAATCATACCTACATTTAGCAACGCCTATGACGGTTTCGCGTACTGTGGTTATTTACCGTATCAATGAGCTAAAACAAACGCAACCAGCATCCCTCAAAGCGGAGAAATCCATTTCTGAGATTACGAATCCACACAGCGTGCATCCAGCAATAGGGATAACACACAAGACTTATCCCCGATCGTCATCGGCATTGCTTCAACGTGACCCTCGATCGTATCCGCTCCAAAATCAATCATTCCCCTTCCACTATAGGGCTTTCCATGGACGTGAGCCTGAGGGTAGTGTTCCAGACGTGTGGATCAATAGCTAAATAGGTAAGCCAAATTCATAACGGTTTATGAACAGTCCGATGACCACATCATGCAACCAAGTTGATGCGCGAAAAGCAAATGGGTTTGCGAGCCAGTCGCTTGATTCTTGTCCGTAAGGTCAGATGTTTGCGCTCAATGGTTTGAGTATTCGTTTTACCAACGG
>JBBRMC010000257.1:0-5572 GCA_038231055.1 Leptolyngbyales cyanobacterium | reverse complement strand
GCTCAACCCTTTTCGACTCCTGCGCCATCTCCAGACGTGACCGCATTCTCAGATGTGCCAACGACTTATTGGGCGGCTCCTTACATTACAGCGTTGACGCAGCGCGGCATTCTAGAGGGCTTTCCAGGTGGGACGTTTCAGCCTGATAAGCCAGTGACCCGCGCCGAGTTTGCCGGAATTGTCAGTAAAGCCTTTGATCAAGCTCCGACTCGCCCCTCGTTGCAGTTTGGGGATATTACCCCGACGTATTGGGCGAATACAGCGATCGAGAAATCGGTTCAAACTGGATTCATGAATGGCTACCCTGGCGGTGTGTTTCGTCCCGACCAACCGATTCTGCTTTCTCAACTCCAGGTGGCGTTAGTCACGGGACTCAATCTTCCTACCCCAGCCAATCCTGAACAGGTGATAAGCAAATATGCTGATTCTCAAGACGTGCCAAAGTGGGCGACTGATAAAGTCGCGGCGGCGATCGAGTCTGGGTTAGTGACCAATTATCCCGACGCGAATAAGTTGACTCCCAATCGGGGCGCAACCCGTGCGGACGCTGCTGCGCTCGTCTATGAAGCGTTGGCAAAACAAGGAAAGGTCAAGCAGATCCAAAAATAGTCAGTCGATAATTCTTTCTACTCGAAATGGCTCAACTCTCGGTTTTTTGAAAAAGCTGAGGGTTTTCTCATGGGAAAAGATGGTACAAAATCACCTCTTCCGTTCATAAATTTGATACATTGGTACTAAGTCGTTTTTACGGAAGGCGTAGGACTGGAGAGAAGTCTCGAATTTACGTCCTGAATGGTTGCGACTCTACATATAGAGTGACTGACTCAAAAAAATATTAGATCTAGCGTCTACGATCGGTTACTCTAGTCTCATTCCGTTGTGTGGTTTGAGCAGGTATGTCTTTTGTTGGTCTACATATTCATAGCGACTACAGCTTGCTTGATGGTGCCAGTCAGTTACCTAAACTGGTCGATCGAGCAATGGAACTAGGAATGCCCGCGATCGCCCTCACGGATCACGGCGTAATGTATGGCGCGATCGAGCTAATGAAGGTCTGCAAAGGCAAGATCACGCCCATCATCGGCAATGAAATGTATGTAATCAACGGTGACATCACCAAGCAAGAGCGCCGCCCTCGCTACCATCAGGTCGTTCTGGCAAAAAATACTCAAGGCTATAAAAACTTAGTCAAGATCACTACGATTTCTCACCTCAAAGGAGTCCAGGGAAAAGGGATCTTCTCTCGTCCTTGTATTAGCAAAGATTTATTAGAGCAATATCACGAGGGCTTAATTGTCACGAGTGCCTGTCTAGGGGGAGAAGTGCCGCAAGCAATTTTGCAAGGCAAGCCCGAAATCGCCCGTCGCGTCGCTCAGTGGTATAAAGACTTATTTGGGGATGATTATTATTTAGAGATTCAAGATCACGGCTCACCCGAAGATCGGATCGTTAACGTTGAAGTCGTTAAGATTGCCCGTGAGCTAGACATTAAAATCATTGCCACTAACGATTCTCACTATATTTCTTGCTATGACGTAGAGGCACACGATGCCTTGCTGTGCATTCAGACAGGCAAATTGATTACAGAAGACAAACGCCTGAGATATAGCGGCACCGAATATCTCAAATCAGCCGACGAAATGAGGATGTTGTTTCGCGACCACTTGCCCAATGACGTAATCGATGAGGCGATCGCCACCACCGTTGAGGTTGCCAACAAAATCGAAGAATACAAACTGTTTGATGAGCCGCGCATTCCCAATTATCCCGTTCCGGCAGGGCAGACCCACGATGCCTATCTAGAGCAAATCACCTGGGAAGGACTGTTTAAGCGACTGAAGTGCCAGTCTCGCGCCGAGGTCAGCCAAGTCTATCAAGATCGGCTGGTTTATGAACTCGAAATGATGAAGCAGATGGGGTTTGCGACTTACTTTCTAGTCGTATGGGACTACATCAAATATGCCAGAGACAATGGCATTCCGGTCGGTCCAGGACGCGGATCGGCAGCCGGATCGCTCGTCGCCTACGCCCTCGGCATCACCAATATCGATCCGGTGCATCACGGCTTGCTGTTTGAGCGGTTTCTCAACCCCGAACGGAAATCGATGCCCGATATCGACACGGATTTTTGTATCGATCGCCGCGATGAAGTCATCCAATATGTCACCCAAAAATATGGAACCGAACGAGTCGCGCAGATCATCACCTATAACCGCATGACTTCTAAGGCGGTTCTCAAAGACACGGCGCGAGTGCTAGATGTGCCTTACGGAGATGCCGATCGTATGGCGAAGATGATTCCAGTGGTGCGAGGCAAACCCGTCAAGTTAGAGGTGATGATTTCTGACAAAACGCCTGCACCAGAATTCAAAGAAAAATACGACAAAGACCCCAAGGTGCGGCACTGGTTAGACACGGCGATCGGGATTGAAGGCACCAACAAAAGTGTGGGCATTCACGCCGCCGGAATCGTGATCTCCTCCGACCCGCTCGATGAGATTGTGCCGCTACAACGCAACGCCGATGGAGCCGTCTTCACCCAATACTACATGGAGGACATCGAAACCCTGGGTCTGCTCAAAATGGACTTCTTGGGACTCAAAAACCTGACGATGATCCAAAAAACGGTGGAGTTAGTTGAACAAACCCGCCATGTGACGATCGACCTCGACAACCTCTCGCTCGAAGATCCGGGAGTTTACAAACTGCTGGCGCGAGGCGAATTAGAAGGCGTATTTCAGCTTGAATCGTCGGGAATGCGGCAAATTGTTCGCGAACTCAAACCGTCCGGCATTGAAGATATTTCCTCAGTGCTTGCCCTTTATCGCCCAGGTCCCCTTGATGCGGGACTGATTCCCAAATTCATCAACCGCAAACACGGGCGAGAAGCGATCGATTACGCCCACGACATTCTCAAACCAATTCTCAACGAGACCTATGGAATTATGGTGTATCAAGAGCAAATCATGAAGATTGCTCAAGATATGGCGGGCTACTCACTCGGTCAAGCAGATCTATTGCGTCGGGCAATGGGCAAAAAGAAAAAATCTGAGATGGAAAAGCACCGCGAAATGTTTGTTGAAGGTGCCGGAAAGAATGCGGTTGCCCCCAAGATCGCGGATGCGTTATTCGAGCAGATGGTGCAATTTGCCGAATATTGCTTCAACAAATCTCACTCAACGGCTTATGGATATGTCACCTATCAAACCGCTTATCTAAAAGCAAATTATCCCGTCGAATATATGGCGGCATTGATCACAGCCAACAGTGGCGATCAAGATAAAGTCCAGAAGTATATTGCTTCCTGCGTCAGCATGAATATTCAGGTCCAGTCGCCTGATATCAATCGCTCAGGAGTAGACTTTACGCCCACTGGAGATAATATTTTGTTTGGCTTAAACGCCGTCCGTAATGTGGGACAAAGTGCAGTCGAAGCCCTTCTGGTTTCTAGAGAAGAAAAAGGCGAGTTCAAATCGTTGGCGGACTTGTGCGATCGAGTAGACTCTCGCGCCATTAACCGTCGAGCGTTAGAATCTCTGATCTACTGCGGAGCCTTTGACAACGTTGAGCCAAACCGCAATCAGTTGATCCAAGATTTAGAGCTAGTCATGGATTGGGCACAATCTCGCGCCAAAGATCGAATCAGCGGTCAGGGCAATTTGTTTGATTTAATGGGCGGCGGGGCAAGTCAGCAATCGAGCTTTGAGACGGCACCCAAAGCACCAAAGGTGCCCGACTTTCAGCAGCAGGAGAAACTGCGGTTAGAGAAAGAAGTTTTAGGATTCTATATTTCTGATCACCCGCTCAAACAGTTGCAAGAATTAGCCAAGATGCTTGCGCCCATTAACCTGAGCGATTTAGGAGATCGCCAAGAAGGAGACACTATCAGCGCGATCGTCATGCTCACTGCTGTCAAAGCCGTCACCACCAAAAAGGGCGATCGCATGGCAATCATCACGATCGAAGACCTCACCGGGCACTCAGAAGCCGTCGTCTTCCCTAAATCATTTGAGCGCATTGGAGACTTAATCATTCCCGATGCCCGACTAATGGTGTGGGGCAAAGTCGATCGCCGCGATGACCAAGTGCAATTCATCATCGACGATGCAGAACCGATCGAATCTGTCCGTATGGTGATGGTCGAACTCGAACCAAGCAAGGCAACCGACAGTCAAGAACAATATCGACTGCGGCAGATTTTGCAAGAACAGCGAGGCGAAGACTACCGTGCAAAAATTCCTGTAGTCGCGATCGTCAGCGCTCACAATCGCTGTCAGTTTGTCCGATTTGGGCAAAAGTTTCGAGTGCAAGACGACCAGGCAACTGTAACAGCCCTAACCAATGGAGGATTCCGGGCAAAGGTGTCAACCTTAGTCCAGGGCTGATCGCGTTCAAACGAAGAAGGAAGATGATCTCAAGGATGATTCAACTCATTCTTCGCTTGACTAATGACTATTTCGTGCCGCGTTTGTTGAGCGATGCCAGCAACTGCGGTCTGACCTGCTGTGCCCATTGCTCAAAGTTGAACGAACGATCGTAAGAACTCGCCAAAGACTCAAACGGCGTGAACGTTTTTGACAAATCGGAAAATTGGGGTTCAGTTTTTTCGCTCATATTGACCTGGGTGTGAGGAGGAATAACAGTTAGAAGCATTTTGAACGTGTCTGCTTTAGCCGAGCGCACCAGGGGAACCACGATAGACTTCACATCTTACAAGATCAGACACGATCGATTTGTGAGACAAGTCAGCAGCCATCATAGCCCTTCAAATGAAGGAGATGGTTAAGCTCTGCTGAAGATTGGATAAACTCTAATACCGAAGTCCATCTTTTCATTCTCTACAATTGAATGGCTCTCTCTTGAGAAAGAGAAGTTGCACCTCAACTGTTGAAGTAGTGCAAATTGTTACGGAACCAATTCACTCGATTTAATCTGTGATTTGCTTCAAAGGCTTAACATATAGTTCACCTTTCTTGGGTAGCCTGGAAACACAACAGAGGAGGAGTCCTATGGTCATTCAAACAAGGCGATCGCTAACCGATAGCAGTGTGAGTCAGTCGATCGAGACACCCGATTGGAGCTTTGAAGCGATCGGGCATCGAGGCGCACGTGGGCTGTTACCCGAAAACACTCTGTCTGCCTTTCGCCTAGCATTGAGCCTAGGAGTCGATTCGTTAGAGCTAGATGTGGGCATGACGGCAGATAGAATATTGGTTGTCAGCCACGACTCAAAAATCTCTCCAGCGCTTTGTCTACACCCTAATGGCAAACCTGTAAGGCGCTATCCTCGTTTGTTGATTCGCAAGCTGACTCTAGAAGATGTGCAGCGGTTTGACTGTGGCTCGCTCAACCCTGACCCAGTGAAGTTTCCTGATCAGCAGCTTGTGCCCGGTGAGACAATGCCCTCGCTGGCTCAGGTGTTTGACTATCAGATGCAGCACTTTCCAGAGTCTCAGGTGCGCTATACGATCGAGTGTAAGGTCAGCCCTCTGCGATCGCGAGACACGTTTAGCCCAGATGTGTTTGCCCGATGCGTCGTGAATCTGGTGCGAGATTATGGAGTCTTCGATCG